>JAPPHW010000166.1:0-5658 GCA_028820945.1 Defluviicoccus sp. | reverse complement strand
GTGGGGGAGACGACCGGGGACGGCAAGTTCACCCTGACCGAGTTCGAATGCCTCGGGGCCTGCGTCAACGCCCCCATCGTCTGGATCGACGACGATTATTACGAGGACCTCGATCCGGAGAAGGCGGTCGCCGTCCTGAAGGCGTTCCGCGCGGGCGAACGGCCCGAACCCGGCTCCCAGATCGGGCGTCGGGGGTCCGAACCCGTGGGCGACTGGACCTCGCTCACCGAATTCGCGCCGTCCGGCGGCCGGGGAGAGGGCACCTGATGGGGCTCGCCGACAAGGACCGTATCTTCACCAACCTTTACGGGCAGGACGATTGGCGGCTCGCCGGAGCCCGGCGACGCGGCGACTGGGACGGCACCCGGGCGCTGCTCGCAAGGGGCCGCGACACGCTGGTCCAGGAGGTCAAGGATTCCGGCCTGCGCGGCCGCGGCGGGGCCGGTTTCCCGACCGGGCTCAAATGGTCGTTCATGCCCAAGGAATCGGACGGCAGGCCGTCCTACCTGGTCATCAACGCGGATGAGAGCGAGCCCGGAACCTGCAAGGATCGCGATATCTTACGTAACGATCCTCATAAACTTGTTGAAGGCGCGCTGCTCTCCGGCTTCGCCATGGGGGCGCACACGGCGTTCATCTATATCCGGGGCGAATTCTTCCGCGAGGCCGAGCGGCTGGAAGCGGCGGTCGAGGAGGCGCGCGAGGCCGGGCTCATCGGTTCGAACGCCTGCGGCTCGGGCTGGGATTTCGACATCGTCGTGCATCGCGGCGCCGGCGCCTATATCTGCGGCGAGGAAACCGGGCTGCTGGAAAGTCTCGAGGGCAAGAAGGGGATGCCGCGGATCAAGCCGCCGTTCCCGGCCAATACCGGGCTCTACGGCTGCCCGACGACGATCAACAACGTCGAGACCATCGCCGTCGTCCCGGCGATCCTCCGCCGCGGCGCGTCCTGGTTCGCCGGGTTCGGGCGCGAGAACAACACCGGCACCAAGGTGTTCTGTATCTCGGGCCACGTGAACGACCCGTGCAACGTCGAGGAGGAGATGGGGATCCCGCTCCGCGAGCTGATCGAGAAGCATGCCGGCGGCGTGCGCGGAGGGTGGGACAACCTCAAGGCGGTCATCCCCGGGGGCTCTTCCGTGCCGCTGATCCCCAAATCGCTTTGTGACACGGCGATCATGGATTTCGACGGGCTGCGGGATCTGAAATCGGGCCTCGGCACCGCGGCGGTAATCGTGATGGACAGCACGACCGACGTGGTCGCCGCCATCGCCCGGTTGTCGAAGTTCTACATGCACGAATCCTGCGGCCAGTGCACACCGTGCCGCGAAGGCACCGGCTGGATGTGGCGGGTGATGGAGCGGCTGGTGCGCGGCGACGCGGAAGTCGAGGAAATCGACATGCTGCTCGCCGTCAGCTACGAGATCGAGGGCCACACGATCTGCGCGCACGGCGACGCCTCCGCGTGGCCGATCCAGGGTCTGATGCGGCATTTCCGCGACGAGGTCGAAAGCCGCATCGTCGCGCGCAAATCGGGCCGCGAGGCGGCGGCGTAGGCGCTATGCCCGAGCTCAGGATCGAATATCTACTGGCGTTCGCCCTGTTTGTGCTGCCCGGCGCGATCTCACTCTATTTCTTCGACCTTCTTGTGGCGGACAAAGATCGGTTGCTGAAGGAGCGGGTCCTCGAGGCGATTTGTTTCAGCCTTCTGAACTTCGCAATCTGTTTCTGGCCGATTCAATTGCTTTTCCAGAACGGATTTGTCGAGGAAAACCAGTTTGGGGCGTGGCTGCTGGTGCTGGCGACGCTGGTGGTGATCCCCGCGATTTGGCCCTTCGCGGCACATCGCCTGCTGCGGTTGGCTGAGAGCAAGAGGCTGATTTCACCGCAAGCTCGAACAGCATGGGACGATTTCTTCGCTTCGCACCCAAGCGGCATTTGGGTACAGGTTGTTCTTGCCGACGGCAGTGTGGTAGGCGGAATTTTCGGTCAAAGTTCCTTTGCGAGTTCCCATCCGGAGCCCGGACACATTTATATTCAGGAGCTTTGGCAGATCGATGCCCAGGGCCAATTCGTGGAACAGCAGTTGGGTAGTCCGGGAATCTTGTTGCGTCCCGACGACTACCGGTACGTGAAGGTCTTTTCTGGAGATCAGAATGGCTGACAACCGTCCACCCAAGCGCGGGCGCCGATACAGAATCGACCAAAAATTCGGATACAAGCCCGAGAGCGACCCGCCCCGGATTCCACCGACGTCGGCGAAGAGCAAGGAAGGCGACGAGGGTTCTTCGGCTTCATCCGGGCAATCGGACACGGAGAAATCGTCCCGGGGTGAATGAATCGGGCGCGGCGCGAGAACCATGGCCACACTGACCATCGACGGCACCGAGATCGAGGTCGAGGACGGGATCACCGTCCTGCAGGCCTGCGAAGAGGCCGGCATCGAGATCCCGCGCTTCTGCTATCACGAGCGCCTGTCGATCGCCGGCAACTGCCGGATGTGCCTGGTCGAGATGGAGCGTTCGCCCAAGCCCATCGCGTCCTGCGCGATGCCGGTCGGCAACGGCATGGTCATCAGGACCAACACCCCCATGGTGCAGAAAGCGCGCCAGGGGGTGATGGAGTTCCTGCTGATCAACCACCCGCTGGATTGCCCGATTTGCGACCAGGGCGGCGAGTGCGACCTGCAGGACCAGGCGATGGCCTACGGTTTCGACCGCTCGCGCTTCGCCGAGAACAAACGCGCGGTGCCGGACAAGGATTTCGGCCCGCTTGTCGAGACCCATATGACGCGCTGTATCCACTGCACGCGCTGCATCCGTTTCGTGACCGAGGTAGCCGGCGTCGAGGAGCTCGGCGCCACCGGGCGCGGCGAGCACATGGAAGTCGGCACCTATGTCGAGAAGGCGCTCACCTCGGAGCTCTCCGGCAACATCATCGATCTGTGCCCGGTGGGCGCGCTGACCTCGAAACCCTACGCCTTCAACGCGCGACCCTGGGAGCTCACCAAGACCGAATCCATCGACGTGATGGACGCGGTGGGGAGCAATATCCGCGTCGATTCGAGGGACGGAGAGGTACAGCGGGTCATTCCGCTGCTGAACGAGGACATCAACGAGGAGTGGATCTCCGACAAGGCGCGGTTCGCCTGCGACGGGCTGCGCCGCCAGCGCCTCGACACGCCCTATCTTCGCAAGGACGGCAAGCTGCGTCCGGCGACATGGGCGGAAGCCCTCGCGGCGGTGGCCGACAGGATGAACAAGGCCGCGCCCGACCGTGTCGCCGCCATCGCCGGCGACCTCGCCGATTGCGAGGCGATGGCGATGCTGAAGGACCTGTTCGCGGCACGCGGCACGCGGCACATCGACGGCCGGCAGGAAGGCGCCAAGCTGACGAGCGGCGCGCGCGCGGGCTACCTCTTCAACACGACCATCGCCGGGATCGAGGAGGCCGACGCCTGTCTCATCGTGGGCGCCGACCCGCGCCGGGAGGCGCCGCTGGTCAATGCGCGGCTGCGCAAGCGGCACGCGATGGGCGGGTTCCCGGTCGGCCTGATCGGCGAGCCGGCGGACCTCACCTACCGCTATGACCACCTCGGCAACGACGCGGCATTGCTGACGGATATCGCGGCCGGGAAACACGCGTTCTGCGCCGTCCTCGACGCCGCCGAGAAACCCATGATCGTGCTGGGCGAGGGGGCCTTCGCCCGCGCCGACGGGGCCCGCGTCCTCGGGACGGTCCGCGCCATCGCCGAGCGTTTCGGCGTGGCGGGCGGCGGCTGGAACGGGTTCAACGTGCTGCATCGCGCCGCCGCCCGAGTGGGCGCGCTCGACCTCGGCCTCGTCCCTGGCGAGGGCGGGCGCGATGTCGAGGGTATCCTCTCGGGCGCCGAGAACGGCGAAATCGAATTCGTCTATTTGCTCGGCGCGGATGAGCTCGACACCGCCAAGCTGGGCGAAGCGTTCGTCGTCTATCAGGGCCACCACGGCGACGCCGGGGCGATGCGGGCCGACGCGATCCTGCCCGGCGCGGCCTATACCGAGAAAGAAGCGACCTTCGTCAATCTCGAGGGCCGCCCGCAGCGGACCGCCCGCGCCGTGCACCCGCCGGGCGAGGCACGCGAGGATTGGCGCATTCTGCGCGCGCTGTCCGAAGCCCTCGGCAAGCCGCTTCCCTGCGATACCGTCGACCAGGTGCGTGCACGGATGGCGGAGATCAGCCCCGTCTTCGCCGGCATCGGATCGGCCGAGACGGCACCCTGGGAGCCTTTCGGCGAAGACGGAAGCCCCGATCCGGGTCCGTTCGGAACGGTCGTCGACAATTACTACATGACCGATCCGATCTCACGCTCGTCCGAGACGATGGCCGCGTGCGCGCGGGCCTTCCTCGCGCCGGCGGAGGCGAAGACCGGCACCGATGGATAGCTTCCTCGCCATCTATGTCTGGCCGACGGTCCTGATCGTTCTTTCGATCGTCGCCATCGTCGTGCCGGTCCTCGCCGGCGTCGCTTACATGACCTACGCGGAGCGCAAGGTCATCGCCGCCGTGCAACTCCGCAAGGGCCCGAACGTGGTCGGACCGCTCGGCCTCCTCCAGCCGGTCGCGGACGGCCTCAAGCTCCTGTTCAAGGAGACCATCGTCCCGGTCGGGGCGAATCGCGTCGTGTTCCTGCTGGCTCCGATGCTGACCTTCATCCTGAGCCTGATCGCGTGGGCAGTGATCCCGTTCGACGAAGGCTGGGTGCTGGCCGACATCAATGTCGGCATCCTCTATCTCTTTGCCATCTCGTCGCTCGGCGTCTACGGGATCATCATGGCCGGCTGGGCGTCGAACTCGAAATACGCCTTTCTCGGCGCGCTGCGCTCGGCCGCCCAGATGGTGTCCTACGAGGTGGCGATCGGCTTCGTGATCATCAGCGTCCTGCTCTGCGTCGGCTCGCTCAACCTGAGCGAGATCGTCAAGGCGCAGGAGGGGCTGTGGTTCTGCATCCCGCTGTTGCCGATGTTCGTGATGTTCTTCATCTCGACCCTCGCCGAGACCAACCGCGCGCCTTTCGACCTGCCTGAGGCCGAGGCCGAGCTGGTGTCGGGCTACAACGTCGAATACTCGTCGATGACCTTCGCACTCTTCTTCCTCGGCGAATACGCCAACATGATCCTGATGAGCGCGATGACGACGGTGCTGTTCCTCGGCGGCTGGTTGCCGTTGTTCGACGTCGCCCCGTTCAACTGGATCCCCGGCGTGATCTGGTTCGGCGCCAAGGTCGCGTTCTGCCTGTTCGTCTTCCTCTGGATCCGCGCAACCTTTCCGCGCTACCGCTACGACCAGCTGATGCGGCTAGGGTGGAAGGTGTTTCTGCCGGGATCGTTGCTCTGGCTGGTGCTTGTCGCCGGCTATCTGGTGGCGACCGGCACGGCGCCGATAGGGGTACGGTAATGGCTCTGCTCGACCGCTCCGCCCGCGCGCTCTTTCTGACCGAGCTCCTTTCGGGGATGGCGCTGACGCTGCGCTATCTCTTCAAGCCCAAGGTGACCGTCAACTACCCCTTCGAGAAGGGCCCGCTCAGCCCGCGCTTCCGCGGCGAGCACGCGCTTCGCCGCTATCCCAACGGCGAGGAGCGCTGCATCGCCTGCAAGCTGTGCGAGGCGATCTGCCCGG
>JAPPHW010000325.1 GCA_028820945.1 Defluviicoccus sp. | reverse complement strand
TCGACGACGCGGTCGACTGGCTGCGCAAGAACGGGCTCGCCGCGGCGGCCAAGAAAGCCGGGCGGGTCGCCGCCGAAGGGTTGGTCGCGGTCGCTACCGCGGGCAACCGGGGCGCGGTGGTCGAAGTCAACGCCGAGACGGATTTCGTCGGCCGCAACGAAGAGTTCCAGAACTTCGTGCGGGACGTAGCCGGCATCGCCCTGGAGACGGATGGACCGATCGAGGCCTTGGGCGAAGCGAGTATGGGGGAGGGAACGGTCGCTTCCCGGCTGACCGACCTGATCGCCAAGATCGGCGAGAACATGTCTCTCAGGCGCGTCGAGCGTATATCGGTCGAAAGCGGTACGATCGGCAGCTACGTCCATAGCAGCGTCGCTCCGGGACTCGGACGGATCGGCGTGCTGGTGGGCCTCGAATCGTCGGACGGCTCGGAGCGCCTCGACCGGTTCGCACGCCAGCTCGCGATGCATGTGGCGGCGGCAAGCCCGCAGTGGACCGCGATCGGAGACATCGACACCGCCGCGCTCCATCGCGAGCGGGCCGTGTTGACCGAGCAGGCTCGCGCCAGCGGACGGCCGGACCATATCGTCGAAAAGATGGTTGAGGGCCGGATGAAGAAGTTCTACGAGGAATCGGTCCTGCTCGAGCAGACCTTCGTGATCGACGGCGAATCCAAGATCTCCAAGGCGGTGGACGCCGTGGCCGACGAAACCGGCGTACCGGTCTCGGTAACCGGCTTTCACCGTTTCATGCTGGGAGAGGGGATCGAAAAGAAGGAAGACGACTTCGCGGCCGAGGTCGCGGCAACGGCGGGCGGCTGACCCGCAGAGCCGACCGACCTTCCGATCGGAAACGGGAAGAGACCGTCTCAACAGTGGCTTACAAGCGCATACTGCTCAAGCTTTCCGGCGAGGCCCTGATGGGTCCCGGGCAGTATGGGCTCGATCCCTCCACCGTCGAACGGATCGCCCTGGAGGTCCGCTCGGTCGTGGATGCCGGTGTCCAACTGTGCATCGTGATCGGCGGCGGCAACATATTCCGCGGTGTCTCCGGCACCGCGCAGGGCATGGAACAGGCGACCGCCGACTATATCGGCATGCTGGCGACCGTGATGAACGCTCTCGCCCTTCAGGGCGTGCTGGAGCAGCAGGGCGTCGTCACGCGGGTGCTTTCCGCGATACGCATGGAATCGGTTTGCGAGCCGTACATTCGCCGACGCGCGATCCGGCACATGGAGAAGGGCCGGGTCGTGATCTGCGCCGCGGGCACGGGAAACCCGTTCTTCACCACCGATACGGCCGCCGCTCTCAGGGCCAGCGAGACGGGCTGCGACGCGCTCTTCAAGGGGACCCAGGTGGATGGCGTGTATTCCGCCGATCCCAAACTCGATCGCGACGCGGTGCGCTACGAGACGCTCAGCTATCTTGACGTCCTGTCGCGCGACCTCAAGGTGATGGACGCTTCGGCGATCTCTCTTGCGCGCGAAAACGGGATACCAATTCTGGTGTTTTCGCTACAAACTTCGGGAGCGCTCGCCGACATCGTGGCGGGCAACGGTACCTATACCTTAATCGCCGAGGGAGACCGAAGCCGTGGCGGATCCTGAACTGGCCGATATCGAAAAGCGGATGAACGGCGCCGTCGAGGCGCTCCGGCGCGAATTCGCGGGTCTCAGGACTGGACGGGCCTCCGCCGCGCTCCTGGAGCCGCTGACCGTCGACGCCTATGGCAGCAAGATGCCGATTAACCAGGTGGGGACGATCGGCGTTCCGGACCCGCGGATGCTGACCGTACAGGTATGGGATCAAAGCCAGGTCGGCGCGGTCGAAAGGGCGGTTCGCGATTCGGGGCTCGGGCTCAACCCCCAGACCGAAGGCAACGTTATCAGGGTTCCGATCCCGCAATTGACCGAGGAGCGACGCGTCGAGCTCACCAAGGTCGCGAACAAGTACGCAGAACAGGCCCGGATCGCGGTCCGAAATGTCCGTCGCGACGGCATCGACCGATTCCGGAAAATGGAAAAGGGCGGCGAGATTTCACAAGACGAACAGCGCGCGTGGTCGACCGAAATCCAGCAGCTGACGGATACGACGATCGCAACGATCGACGATGCGCTGTCCACCAAGGAGGGGGAGATCCTGCAGGTTTGACCGCGATGGAGCCCGCCTACTCATACGCCGACGAGGCGCCGCCGACCCATGTCGCGGTGATCATGGACGGCAACGGGCGCTGGGCCGAATCCCGGGGCCTGAGTCGCGCCGCGGGACACCGGGAGGGTATGGAGGCGGCCCGGCGCGCGGTCACGAGTGCGGCGGAGCTCGGCATCTCCTACCTGACGCTCTACGGGTTTTCGAACGAGAACTGGAACCGCCCGCCACGGGAAATCGAGCACCTGATGGGCCTCTTGCGGCACTATCTTCGACAGGAAGTCGAAGAGCTCGACCGCCAGGGCGTCAGGATCCTCTTCATCGGCGACCGCTCCCGGCTGGCGGACGACATCGTCGCCCTGCTCCAAATGGCGGAACAGCGGACGCGCCTCAACTCCCGGCTCACGCTGACCATCGCGCTGAGCTACAGCGGACGGCAGGAAATCGCGCAGGCCGCGCGTCGGCTGGCCCGGCGGGCGGTGTCCGGCGAGGTCGATCCCGATGAAATAGACGAAGCTGCGCTGAGCGGTGAGTTGTTTACGGCGAACGTCCCCGACCCCGACCTCGTAATCCGCACCAGCGGAGAAAAGCGGATCAGCAATTTCCTTCTGTGGCAGTGCGCTTATGCCGAGATGGTGTTCCTGGATACGCTCTGGCCGGATTTTTCCCGCGAGGATTTCGTTGTCGCCCTTCGCGAATTCCATCGTCGCGACCGGCGGTTCGGAATGACCCGTGTCGGTTAGCCTGGGCCGCGCGGAACTCGGAAAGCGCACGCTCTCCGCACTGGTGCTGGCGCCGGTCGCGCTCTTCGCGCTCTATTTCGGATCGCCCTTCATCGAGATCGTCCTTACCGTCGCAGCCGTCGCCATGGCCTGGGAATGGGACCGCATTTGCGGCGAAGATCGTTTCGGGTTCAGCGGGTGGACGGTAATCCTCAGTCTCGCGGTGGCGGGGGTCGCGGCGTGGGGTCGGCGCTTCGATATCGTCAGCGCCGCGTTGATGCTCGGAAGCCTCGCCGCCTACTGCGCCGCCGCGGCCTCGCGCCGAAGCCACCCGGCCTGGACCTCGGCCGGACCGATCGTAATCGGCGTACCCTGCGCGGCACTGCTGTGGCTCCGCGGCCTTCCCACCGACGGCTTCGAGACGGCTCTCTGGCTGATCGGCGCGATCTGGATCACGGATATTGCGGCATTCGCCGTCGGCCGACTCGTGGGCGGCGCCCGGCTTGCTCCTCGGATCAGCCCGCACAAGACCTGGTCCGGACTGCTCGGCGCCATCGCGGTGGCGGCGGTGTGGGGACTCGTTTTCGCCGAGTGGACCGGCGCGCGGACTCCATGGCTGTTGTGCCTGCTCGGCGCCAGCGCGGCCGTCGCGGCTCAGGCCGGAGATCTCGGGATTTCCTGCGTCAAACGGCGTTTCGGGGTGAAGGACGCGAGCAACCTGATACCGGGCCATGGCGGCGTACTCGACCGGCTCGACGGTATGTTGATTACCGCCCCCGCGCTGGTCGCCCTGGTGCTGGCCAGCAATACGGGGATATTCGCATGGTGACGCCCGGCGCATCGCGAACGGTGACGATCCTCGGTTCCACCGGTTCCATCGGTTGCAGCACGATCGACCTGATCCGGCGGCAACCGGACAGGTTCGAGGTGATCGCGCTGACCGCCAACACGAACGCCGAGCTTCTGGCGGATCAGGCGAAACGGCTCGGTGCCGGGTTTGCCGTCATCGCGGACCCGTCCCGCTACCGCGCCCTGTCGGACGCGCTGAATGGAACGGGGATCGAGTGCGCCGCCGGCGCCGAGGCTCTGGTCGAGGCGGCCGCTCGGCATTCGGATTGGGCGATGGCGGGTATCGTCGGAGCCGCCGGGCTCGCGCCCACGCTCGCCGCCGTCAGCCGGGGCGCGATCGTCGGTTTGGCCAACAAGGAATGCCTGGTCTGCGCGGGTTCCCTGTTCATGCGCGAAGTAGAGGCAAGCGGGGCGACGTTGCTCCCGGTCGATTCGGAACACAACGCGATCTATCAGGTATTCTCCTCCGACGCGCCCTCCTCGATCGAAAAGATCGTGCTGACCGCTTCCGGCGGGCCGTTCCGGACCTGGCCGACCGCCGACATCGCACGAGCCACGCCGGACGAGGCGGTCGCGCATCCGAACTGGGACATGGGGGCGAAGATTTCGGTCGATTCGGCCACTATGATGAACAAGGGGCTGGAGCTGATCGAAGCGCACCATTTGTTCGGCCTTCCGGCCGAGCGGATCGAGATCGTCGTGCACCCGCAGTCGATCATCCATTCGATGGTCGCCTATGTCGACGGTTCGGTGCTTGCCCAGCTCGGCACGCCGGACATGCGCATTCCCATTTCATACGCTCTCGCGTGGCCCGAACGGATGAAGACCCCGAGCGACCGACTCGACCTCAGCGCCGTCGGCAGGCTCGATTTCGAAGAACCGGATCCGGTCCGGTTCCCCGCGCTTCGGCTTGCACGCGAGGCCCTGATCGCCGGGGGCGCCGCGCCGACCGTGCTCAATGCCGCCAACGAAGAAGCGGTGGAGCGGTTCCTCGACGGCCGCATCGGCTTTCTCGACATAGCGCGTATAGTGGAAACGGTTCTCGAGGCGTTCTCGGGGACCGGGGTCGGGAGCCTCGAAGACGTGCGCGAAGCGGACCGGCTCGCGCGCGAACGCGCCAGAGCGCTGATGGAGCCGGTGCCCGCGCGTGCCTAGCGCCGCGTCGGCACCTCGATACCGATGGACCTGTTGAGCACCGGCGTGGATATCGCCCTTCTTTTTCTGGCCTTTCTTCAGGACTACGTAATCCCGTTCCTGGTCGCGATCACCGTTCTCGTGTTCGTGCATGAAATGGGCCACTACCTCGTCGCCCGCTGGTGCGGCGTGCGGGTCGAGGTGTTCTCGGTCGGCTTCGGCTCGGAGATTTACGGCTGGACCGATTCGCGGGGAACGCGCTGGAAGCTCAGCTGGATACCGGTCGGCGGCTACGTGAAGATGTTCGGCGAGATGCTACCGCCGCCGCCGGGAGAGGCTGAAGGCGAGGCCGGGTCAAGCCCGGAAGAGGACAGGGTTTCGTTCCATACCAAGCCGCTTTGGCGCCGCGCGGCCATCGTGTTCGCGGGGCCGCTCGCCAATTTCCTGTTCGCCGCGATCGTCCTCGCCGGCATCTTCGCGACCGTCGGCGAGCGCTCGACGCCCGCCAACGTCACCGCGGTAATGGATGGCAGCGCCGCCGCGCGCGCCGGAATCCAACCCGGCGACGTCATCGTCCGCATCGATGGCACCGAAATCGAACGTTTCGAGCAGGTCGTCCGGATCGTCCGCATGTCGGCAGGCGTGCGGCTCCAGATCGAGGTAAAGCGGGACGGCAAGCCGGTCACGCTGTTCGCGGTGCCGGACACGGTCCGGCTCACCGACGGCCCCGCGAGGGACGGGAAGGTCGGCCGCCTCGGCGTATCGCGAAGCGGGGGCGGGGTCCGCATCGTCCGTCACGATCCCGCGACCGCGGTGCTTCGCGGTTTCGGCGAAATGTTCCGTATGATCGGCGACATATTCCAGGCGCTCGGTCAGATGTTCGCCGGCACCCGGGACACGAGCGAACTCGGCGGTCCGCTCAGAATCGCACAGATTTCGGGCGACGTGTGGCAGGCCGGCGCGGTCAGCATGCTGATCTTCCTCGCGGCGCTGTCGATCAATCTGGGATTGATCAACCTGTTTCCCATCCCGATGCTGGATGGCGGACATCTGATGTTCTATGCGGTCGAAGCGGTGGCCGGACGGCCGCTCGGCGAACGGGCCCGGGAGTACGGCTACCGTATGGGAATCGCCATGGTGCTCGGGCTTATGGTATTCGTGACCTGGAACGACCTGCTGCAGCTCCGGATCGTCGACTTCATTGTCGGCCTTGTGACATAGGAAAAGTATGAGGCGAGGCGTGCTTCGTTTCTTTCGACGGCTTACCGTGCGGATTTGTGCGTTTGCCGCCGTGCTTATGGTCCTGGCGGCGACGGACGGTTCGCGCGCCCAGAACGCGGGCGGTCCGATCGCCGAGATCCTCGTAGAGGGCGCCCAGCGGATCGAAGCCGAAACCGTCCGGTCGTATCTGACTTTCAAGGTCGGCGATCCCGTCACCGACGCCGATCTCGACGACTCGCTGAAGCGCCTGTTCGAAACCGGTTTGTTCGCGGACGTCGTATTGCGCCGCGAGGCAAACCGGATCGTGGTCAAGATCGTCGAGAACCCGATCATCAACAGGATCGCGTTCGAGGGTAATCTTCGAATCGAAGACGATATCCTGCGCGACGAAATCACCCTGCGTCCCCGCGTTGTGTACACACGCTCGCGGGTGCAAAACGACATGCTCCGGATCATCGAGATCTACCGGAGCACCGGACGTTTCGCGGCCCGGGTCGTACCGAAAGTCGTCCAGTTGCCCCAGAACCGCGTCAATTTGATCTTCGAGATCCATGAGGGAAGCCCCACCGACGTCCGGCGGATCGCCTTTATCGGCAACACGAGATTCAGCGACGGCGAGTTGAGAGACGTCATCCAGACCAAGGAAACCGGGTTCTTTGCATTCTTCAGCGGCGGCGATGTCTACGACCCCGATCGTCTGGCGTTCGATCGGGAATTGCTGCGCCGTAAATATCTCAATGCCGGCTACGCGGACTTCCGCGTGGTCTCCGCCGTCGCGGAATTGACCCCCGACAGAGACGCTTTCTTCATCACCTTCACGGTGGAGGAAGGCAAGACGTACCGGTTCGGCAAGATCGGCGTGACCTCGGGGTTAAGAGACCTCGACGTCGCGGCGGTGGAGCAGGAAGTCGGGATCGAGGAAGGCGGTCTCTACAGCGCTGGGGACGTGGAAGAAACGGTAAGCGCCCTGACCGACGCCGCGGGACGTGCCGGCTACGCCTTCGTCGACGTGAAATCGAAGATCGAGCGGGACCGAACGAAGCGCCTGATCGACGTCACTTTCGAAATTCAGGAAGGACCGCGTGTCTTCGTCGAGAGACTGGACATCCGCGGCAACCTCCGAACCGAGGACAGGGTGATCCGCCGCGAGTTCCGGCTCGTCGAAGGCGATGTGTTCAACACGGACTTCGTCCGGCGCGCGAGACGCAATCTGCGCAATCTGGGCTTCTTCGAGGAAGTGGAAATCAAGAACGTCCCGGGCTCCGCTCCCGATCAAACCGTGATCGAGACCACCGTCAAGGAGCGTGCGACGGGAGAAATCACCTTCGGCGCCGGCTATTCGACCGCGGTCGGAGGACTCGCGGAAATCGGGCTGCGCGAGCGCAACCTGATCGGTACGGGTCAGGATCTCAGGGTGCGCGCGCAACTCGCTCAACGGGAACAGCAGATCGAGCTGAACTTTACCGAGCCCTATTTCCTCGACCGGAAGCTTGCCGCGGGGTTCGACATCTTCACGACGGCACGAAACTATCAGAGAGAAAGTTCGTTCGACCAGGAAACCGTCGGTTTCGCTCTCCGAGCCGGTTACCCGCTCGGGGAAGACCTGATCCAGCGTTGGCGTTACACGTTGCGCCGGGACGACATTACGGACGTTCCCGCCAATGCCGCGACGGTCATCGCGCAGCAGGAAGGGGATTCCGTGATCTCCTCCATCAGCCACACGGTCGAATACGACACCAGGGACAGCCGATTTTCGCCCCGGGAAGGCCTGCTCGCCAGCATGGAACACGAAGCCGCGGGGCTGGGCGGTTCGGTACGGTTCCTGAAGACCGAAGCCAGGGGATCGATCTTCATTCCGTTGACCGATGACATCACCGGAAATGCCGGCCTGGGCGGCGGCTACGTGTACGGGCTCGGCGACGATGTCCGGGTTCTCGACCGGTTCCTCATCGGCTCCCGGGAATTGAGAGGATTCGCCGGCGCGGGCGCGAGTCCGCGCGACCGGGCGACAGGCGACGCGGTCGGCGGGAACTGGTATTACGCCGGAACGATTTCGGTTTCGTTTCCGGTAGGTTTGCCAAACGAGGCGGGCATGCGGGCGCGCACTTTCGTGGACTATGGAAGCACCGGTATCACGGATGACAGCGTCTCGGGCATTCTGGATCGCTCGAGTCTGCGGGCGTCGGCCGGGGTGGGGCTGACTTGGGCGTCCTTGATCGGACCGATGAATATCGATCTGGGATGGCCGATCCAGAAGGAAGATTACGACGACACGCAGCTCGTCCGGTTCAGCTTCGGTACCAGGTTCTAGCGCCTTGATGCGGCCGAGGAACATATTTCGGCGTTTCGCTCTCCTTCCCGTGATCGCGGTCGGAGTTCTGTCGATCGGAGCGTCGTCGCTCGCGACGGCACAGGATAAATCGCCGTCCATCGGCATCGTCGACGTTCAGAAAGTGCTGCGCGAGTCGCAGGCTTCCAAGGCTCTGCGTCCGCAGATCGAGAAATTGAGAAAGAATTATCAGACCTCCGTCCGGAAGCGCGAGGCGGAGTTGCGAAAGGCAAGCCAGGAATTGCAGCGCCAGCGCGCCATCCTGTCTCCCCAGGCATTTGCCAAGAGAAGAAATGCCTACGAGCAGAGCGCGCGCAAGGCCCAGGTCGACTTTCAGCAACGAAAGCGACAACTCGACAATGCCTACGGAAAGGCGATGCGGACCATTCAACAGTCGTTGGTGGTCGCGGCCGCGAAAATCGCGGAGGAACGTAAATTCGACATCGTCCTGCCGAAATCCCTCGTCTTGCTTGCGGATCAGAAACTCGACATAACCGGCGAGGTTCTCCGTCGGATCGACAAAAGCCTGCCATCGGTGAAGCTGGAGCCGACCGAACCGACGGAGAACAAGACGCCCAAGTCGACCAACTGAGCATGGCGGATCCCCGCTTTTTCCATCGTGTCGGTCCGTTTCCTCTCGGCGCGGTCGCGGAAATCGCCGGTGCGACGCTCGGAGCCAACGCCGATCCGGAACGCGAAATGGCAGACGTGGCGCCGCTTCACGCCGCAGGGCCCCGCGACGTAAGTTTCTTCGAAAACCGGCGCTACGCGGACAGCCTCGGCGTCAGTACGGCGGGATCCTGCCTGATTCGACCGTCCGATACGGGAAAAGCGCCGTCCGGCATGGCGCTGCTGGTTACGGAAACGCCGTATCTCTCTTTCGCCCGTGTGAGCCGGGCCTTCTATCCCGTCCCCGCGGTCGATCCGGGGATCGCCCGGACGGTAGCGATCGACCCGACGGCCGAGATCGGGCCGGACTGCCGGATAGACAATTTCGCGGTGGTCGAGGCGAATGTTTCGATCGGCGCGCGATGCCACATCGGCCCACAAACCGTGATCGGAAGAGGCGTCACGATCGGCGACGATGTCCGCATAGGGGCCGGATGCAGTCTCGGCCACTGCATCGTAGGCTCGCGGGTACGCCTTTTCGCGGGCGTCCGGGTCGGTGAGGACGGATTCGGTTTCGCAACGGAAAGCGAGTCGGGTACGCATGTCGACATTCCGCAGATCGGCCGAGTCATCGTCGAAGACGACGTAACGGTCGGTGCGAATTCCACTATCGACCGGGGCGCCGGTCCCGACACGGTTATCGGCCAGGGGTCCAGAATTGATAATCTGGTCCAGA
>JAPPHW010000023.1 GCA_028820945.1 Defluviicoccus sp. | reverse complement strand
ATCGTGCGCCGCTACGTGCAGCCGCTGACGCCGGGGCTGGAGCAGCGCAACTTCTTCGGCTCGGCGAGCGCCGATACGCCCGGTTCGTTCAATGTCGGCGGGATCAAGGACCCGGCGGTCGATGCGCTGATCGAGAAGATCGTCGGGGCGTCCTCGCGCGAGGACCTGACGACCGCCGTTCGGGCGCTCGACCGGGTGCTGATGTGGAACAACTACACCGTGCCGCAATGGTACAAGGGCGCCCACCACATCGCCTACTGGAACAAGTTCGACCGCCCGGCGACCAAGCCCCGCTTCGCCCGGGGCGTAGTCGACACCTGGTGGCACAACCCGGAGAAGGCGGCGGCGATCGCGGCGGGGAAAGCGCCGCCCAAACCGTGATGCCGGCGCCGGGCGGACCTCCCTCCGGATGCTGAGCTATATCGTCCGGCGCCTGCTGCTGCTGATCCCGACGCTCGCCGGGATCATGGTGATCAACTTCCTGATTATTCAGGTCGCGCCCGGCGGGCCGGTCGAGCAGATCATCGCCCAGGTCACCGGCACCGATGTCGCGCCCACCAGCCGCTTCGGTGGCGGTAGCGGTACCGAGACCGGCGCGTCGCCGTCCGCCGCCCAGGCCGATGCGGCATCCTCCGCGGTGACCGGCAAGTACCGCGGCGCGCGCGGGCTCGACCCCGAATTCATCGCTCAGCTGGAAAAGCAGTTCGGCTTCGACAAGCCGATGCACGAGCGCTTCGTGCTGATGATGGGGAACTTCCTGACCTTCGATTTCGGCACCAGCTATTTCCGGGACGAGACGGTGGTGAACCTGGTGCTGGAGAAGATGCCGGTCTCGATCTCGCTCGGGCTGTGGTCGACGCTGATCCTCTATCTGGTCTGCATCCCGCTCGGCATCAGGAAGGCGGTCAAGGACGGGACGCGGTTCGACATCTGGACGACGATCGTGATGACCGTCGGCTTCGCGACGCCGTCATTCGTGCTCGCGGTGCTGCTGATCGTCTTCTTCGCCGGGGGCAGCTTCCTCGACTGGTTCCCGCTGCGCGGCCTGACCTCGGAGAATTTCGACGAGCTCGGCTTCTTCGGCCAGCTTGCCGACTATTTCTGGCACCTCGCGCTGCCACTGGTCTCGCTGGTCGCCGGCGGCTTTCTCGCGCTCAGCATGCTGACCAAGAATTCCTATCTCGACCAGATCAACATGCAGTACGTGCTGACCGCCCGCGCCAAGGGGCTGACCCAGCGCCGCGTGCTCTACGGGCACGTGTTCCGAAACGCGATGCTGATCGTGATCGCGAGCTTTCCGGGGGTCTTCGTCGGTATCCTGTTCACCGGGTCGCTGCTGATCGAGGTGATCTTCTCGCTCGACGGGCTCGGACTGCTCGGTTTCGAGGCGCTGATCAAGCGCGACTATCCGATCGTCTTCGCGACCACCTATTTCTTCACCCTGCTCGGGCTGGTGATGCGCCTTGTGGGCGATCTGACCTACACCGTCGTCGACCCGCGCATCGATTTCGAGGTGCGCGGTGGCTGACGGCGGCGCGGCGCGCGCGTTCGGCGTCCGGCTGACCCCGCTCACCCGGCGGCGGCTCACGAACTTCCGCAACAACCGCCGGGCCTTCGTCTCGCTCTGGGTATTCCTCGCCCTGTTCGCGGTCACCCTGCCGGCCGAATTCATCGCCAACGACAAGCCGCTGCTGATCCAGTACGACGGCGGGTACTACTTCCCGGTCTTCGCGGCCTATCCCGAGACCGATTTCGGCGGCGACTTCGAGACCGAGGCCGAATACCGCGAGCCGGACGTCCAGCAGCTGATCCGCGACAAGGGCGGCTGGATGATCTGGCCGCTGATCCCCTACAGCTACCGGACGGTCAACTACGACCTGAAGGTGCCTGCCCCGTCGCCGCCGTCCGCCGACAACTGGCTCGGCACCGACGACCAGGCGCGCGATGTCCTCGCCCGCGCGATCTACGGCTTCCGCATCTCCGTCCTGTTCGGGATTTCGCTCACCGTCCTGGGCTCGATCATCGGCGTCGCGGTAGGCGCGGCCCAGGGCTATTTCGGCGGCTGGACCGATCTCGCCTTCCAGCGCTTCATCGAGGTCTGGCAGGGGCTGCCGACGCTGTTCCTGCTGATCATCCTGGCCAGCATCGTCACGCCCAATTTCTGGTGGCTTCTCGGCATCATGGTGCTGTTCGGCTGGACCGCGCTCGAAGGCGTGGTTCGCGCGGAATTCCTGCGGGCGCGCAATTTCGACTATGTACGAGCGGCGCGCGCGCTCGGCGTGAACAACATCACCATCATGCGCCGCCACGTGCTGCCCAACGCGATGGTCGCCACGCTCACCTTCCTGCCGATCATCCTGACGGGCTCGATTACCAGCCTGACGGCGCTCGACTTCCTCGGCTTCGGTCTGCCGCCGGGCTCTCCGTCGCTGGGCGAGCTTCTGGCGCAGGGCAAGGCCAATCTGCAGGCCCCGTGGCTCGCGGTGACGGCGAGCCTCACGATCGTCGTCACACTGTCGCTGCTGATCTTCGTGGGCGAAGGGGTCCGTGACGCCTTCGATCCGCGCAAGACCGTGAACGAGTAGGCCGCGCGATGCCGGAAACGCTGCTCACCGCCGACAACCTCTCCGTCCACTTCGGCAGCGGCGAGCGCGAGGTCCGGGCGGTGCGGAACATCTCGTTCGAGATCGGCCGCGGCGAGACCCTGGCGCTGGTCGGCGAAAGCGGTTCCGGCAAGTCCGTCTCCGCGCTTTCGATCCTGCAGCTTCTTCCCTACCCGCTCGCCCGCCACCCGAGCGGCAGCATCCGCTTCGCGGGCGAGGAGCTGATCGGCTCTCCCGAGGCCGCGCTGCGCGGGGTGCGCGGCAACAGGATCGCGATGATCTTCCAGGAGCCGATGACCTCGCTGAACCCGCTGCACACGATCGAGAAGCAGATCGGCGAGATCCTCAAGGTGCACAAGGGCTTGGGCCGCGCCGAGGCGCGGTCCCGGATCGTGGATCTGCTCAACCAGGTCGGCCTGCCCGAGGCGGAAAGCCGGCTGCATGCCTACCCCCACCAGCTTTCCGGCGGTCAGCGCCAGCGGGTGATGATCGCGATGGCGCTCGCCAACGATCCCGAGCTTCTGATCGCCGACGAGCCGACGACCGCGCTCGACGTGACCATCCAGGCGCAGATACTCAAGCTGCTGAAGGACCTGCAGCGCGAGCGTGGCATGTCGATCCTCCTGATCACCCACGACATCGGGATCGTTCGCAAGGTTTCCGACAGGGTCGCCGTGATGACCGGCGGCGAGATCGTCGAGACCGGCCCGACCGCCGAGATCTTCGACAACCCGCGGCACGACTACACCAGGCATCTGCTGGCCGCCGAGCCCAAGGGGAACCCGGCCGTCGCCGACGATCGGGCCCGGGCGGTCATGGAGGCGGACGAGCTGAAGGTCTGGTTCCCCGTCAAGCGCGGCGTCATGCGGCGGGTCGTGGGACACATCAAGGCGGTCGACGGCATCTCGGTTACCGTGCGCGAGGGGCAGACGCTCGGGGTCGTGGGCGAGAGCGGGTCGGGCAAGACCACGCTCGCCATGGGCCTCCTGCGCCTCGAAAAGAGCATGGGGCCCATCCGCTTCCGGGGGCGCGACATCAGCGGCATGAGCTGGTCGGAGATCCGGCCGCTGCGGCGCGAAATGCAGATCGTGTTCCAGGACCCGTTCAGCTCGCTCTCACCGCGATTCTCGGTCGGCCAGATCATCGAGGAGGGGCTCGTGGTCCACGGCATGGCGGGCGATTACGACGAGCGCCGGGGGGTTATCGCCGCCGCGCTCGCCGAGGTCGGGCTCGACCCCGACGCCCAGGACCGATATCCGCACGAATTCTCCGGCGGCCAGCGCCAGCGGATCGCCATCGCGCGCGCCATCGCGCTGAAGCCGCGCTTCATCGTGCTGGACGAGCCCACCTCGGCGCTCGACATGTCGATCCAGGCGCAGATCGTCGATCTCCTGCGCGCGTTGCAGGAGCGCCACGGGCTCGCCTACCTGTTCATCAGCCACGATCTCAAGGTGGTCCGCGCGCTGGCCGACGAGGTGATCGTCATGCGCCACGGCCGCGTCGTGGAGCAGGGCAGCAGTCGCCAGATCTTCGAATCGCCCGCCCAGCCCTACACCAGGGCGCTGATCGCGGCCGCGTTCGATATCGAAGCGGTCGAGACCGACGCGGTCGCGACCTGAGCGATCGGCGCGGGCGCTTCTTGTGTCCAACGCGCGGGAACGGTTGCGCGACAAGGGCTCGCCTGTCCGCTGGCGGCGCTGGCGAAGCGCGCAGTCTGCCGTTCGCTCCGCTGTCACCCCGGCCTTGAGCCGGGGTCCAGGGAGGCCGGGCGAGAGCGGTGCTGTGGCTCTGGACCCCGGCTCAAGGCCGGGGTGACAGGCTTGGGTCGGCCGCGGTGCGGGCTCCGCCGCGGATCAGCTCCTGCGCCGGCGTTTCTTCCCGCCGAACCGGCGTTCGATCAACGCGTAGACCGCGCGCATGCTCTGCGCCTCGCCGCCGATCGGCCGGCCGGGGCGGGCGGTGGGGTTCCATGCCATGATGTCGAAGTGGATCCATGGCGTGGTCCGGTCCACGAATTCCTGCAGGTAGAGCGCGGCGGTGATCGCCCCGGCCAGCCCGCCCTCGGAAACGTTGTTGATATCCGCCGTCTTGCTGTCCAGCATCCGGCGATAGGGTTGCCAGAGCGGCAGACGCCACAGCGGATCGGAAACCGCCTCGCCGGTGCTCGACAATTCCTCCGCGAGCGCATCGTCGTTGCAGAAATACGCCGGCAGCTCCGCCCCCAGCGCGACCCGCGCGGCGCCCGTGAGCGTGGCGAAGTCGACGAGGAGGTCGGGCCGCTCGGTCTCCGCCTCCGTCAGGGCGTCGCACAGGATCAGCCGCCCTTCGGCGTCGGTATTGCCGACCTCGACGGTAATCCCGCTCCGCGTCTTGACGACGTCGAGCGGCCGGAGGGCGTCGCCCGAGATGCTGTTCTCGACCGCCGGTATCAGCACGCGCAGCCTGATGTCGAGCTTCGCCGACATGATCATCCGGGCGAGCCCCAGCGCATGAGCCGCGCCGCCCATGTCCTTCTTCATCCGGAGCATCCCCTGGGCCGGCTTGATGTCGAGACCGCCGGTATCGAAGCATACGCCCTTGCCGAGCAGCGTGACCTTCGGAGCATCCGTCGTGCCCCAGCGGAGGTCGATCAGCCGCGGGGCGTTGGCGCTGGCCCGGCCGACCGCGTGGATCGTCGGATAGCCGCGTCGCAGCAGGGCGTCGCCCTCGATCTCGGTGACCTTGGCGCCGCCCTCGTCCGCGATACGTCGGGCGGCGGCGGCGAGTTCCGCCGGGCCCATGTCGCCGGCCGGCGTGTTGATCAGGTCGCGGACCTCGGTCGTCGCCTCGGCCGCCGAGCGCACATAGGCGCGGTCGGCGCCCTCCGGCCAGACCAGCGACGGAACCGGCCCGGCGGACTTGGCGGCGTACCGGTCGAAGGCATAGCAGCCGAGCGCCCAGCCGAGCGCCGCTCCGGTCGCGGCCGCGCGGTCCATCCGTGCATCGATCCGATAGGCGCCAACGGGCAGCCGGCCCGGGAGGTCCGCGTAGGCCCAGAAATCGTCGTGCGATTCGACGCCCAGCAAAACGCTGCCCAGCGCGCCGTTCCCGTCGGAAACAAGGCTCAGGCTGCGCGGCGCGGCCTTGAAGCCCGTGCTGTCCACCCAGGCGCGCATTGCCTCCGGCCGATCCGCGCGCCACGCGTCGAAAACATCCTTCTCGATCGGAATGATGGGAACGGTCTTTCCATCCGTCCTCGTCCTGAACTTCGCGCGCACAACTCCCCCTCTTCGGTATCCTGACGCGGCGACGATGGCGCGCGAGGGACGCCGACGCAAGCCGGCCCGGACCGCGACCGGAACGCCGCCCCACCAGACGCGGTCCCCTCTGTCGCCCCGCGTTCCCCCGCTGTCATGCCCGGACTTGTTCCGGGCATCCACGACTTGCGGCATCGCGGTGCGAGCCGGGAGAGGGCGAGGCGGCGGCGGGACGTGGATGCCCGGAACAAGTCCGGGCATGACGACAAAAGGGAAGGTGCCGGAAAACGTTTGCACCGTCCGACCGTGTCCCCGACCATCCGTGCAGAGCCCCCGAACGCCCGAACCGGACAGCCGTGGAACAAGTCCGGGCATGACGGAAGAAGTGCCGCGGGCCTCCCGCGCGTCGGGTTATCCGTATGAGCCCGGATCGATCAGATGCGGATGCCCGCGCGCTGCAGAATGCCGCGCACCCGGGCTCGCTGCTCGTCCGCGATGGTCAGCCGCTCGGCGAAGTCGCGCCCCGAGGGCTTGGTCGCGTCGATCCCGACCTTGGTGACCGTATGGGTCTCGGGATCCGAGGTCGGGTCGAGGATCGCGCCCATCGCGCCCGGGATGTAGATCACGTCGCTCTCGGCCCGGGTGCGGGTGATCACCGCCCACATCACGTCGGAGAGATCGAACACGTTCACGTCCTCGTCCACCACGACGACGCATTTGACGTAAAACTCGGTGCCGAGCGCGCTCATGATCGCCTGGCGCGGCTGGCCCTCGGCGGTCTTCCGCATCGATACGATCGCCATCAGCGCTCCGACCGTGGTCGTCGGCACGTGGACGGCGCGCACGTTGGGGAGGTTGCGCCGGAGCGCGTTGAGGATCTCCGCCTCCCGCGAGATGCTCGAAATCAGGATGTGGTCCGCCGCGGTGCCCGAGGCGACCGAATGGAACATCGCGTCGCCGCGCATCTGGATCCGTTCCGCGACGAAGACGTTTTCGGTCGAGCGGTAGGACGCGTATCCGGTGAACTCGCCGAACGGCCCTTCCGGTTCGTGGACCCCGGCGAGTATCCGGCCCTCGATGACGATTTCCGCTCCCCAAGGGACTTCGAGGTCCGCCGTGCCGCAGCGGGCGACGCGATAGGGCTCGCCGAACAGGGCGCCGATGATCTCCACCTTCCGGACGCCCGGCGGATAGTGATAGGCCATCGAGCCCATGTAATGGATCGGGTGGATGCCGAGCGTGATCGCCGCCGGCAGGTCTTCCCCGCGTTCCTCGGCGCGGCGGTGGTATTCGTACATGCGGCGTCGCGAATGGAGCGACAGCCCCAGTCGGTCGCGGCCCCGCAGCATCAGCCGGTGAAAGCCGGTCGTGTCGACCCCGGTCTCGGGATCGCGCGCCGCGATCTGCCCCGCGGTGATATAGGGTGCCGCGTCGACGCCGAAATGGAGCGGGATCGGCAGCTTCGTGAGGTCGACCGCGTCGCCTTCGAGCACCGCCTCCTGCCACGGCGCGTCGTCCGCGGTTTCCACCGGCAAATAGTTCTGGCAGCGCTCCCGATAGGCGCCCGGAAGGTCTTCCGGCGCGACGCCGAGAGCGAGGCCGAGCAGTTTCCGGTTGCCGGCGACGTTGGTCACCACCGGCATGTCGAACCCCTCGACGTTCTCGAAGATTGCGATCGGGCTGCGGCCCGCCCGTTCGAGCTCGAACACCGCCGAGGTGATGTCGAGCTCGCGGCTGACCGGCTCGGCCACGCGCAGCACTTCGTTCGGCGCGGCGTTCTCCACCTTGCCGATAAAGCCTCTGAGACTTTGCTCTTCCACGATCCGGTATGCCCCCGTTCCCTGTCGGCGTCGAGCATGCAGCCGCCGCCTCGCCCTGACAAGCGGCGCCCGGTTGAACCGGCGGGGCAATCCCGACATTCTTGCGCCAGGCAGGCAGAGGCGGAGCGGTGCTGTGGCGGAGACGCACGAGGTCAACAATCCCGAGGCGCTGGCGGAGGTGACGGCGGCTTTTGAGCGGTACGAAGAAGCCCTCGGGACCAACGATGTCGATACGCTGGCGGAGCTCTTCTGGAACAGCCCGCTCACCCTGCGCTATGGCCCCAACGGCACCCTGCTGGGCCACCGCGCGATCGACCGGTTCCGCCGCAACCGCGACATCGCGGGCGTCGAACGGACGCTTCGCAACACGGTGATCAAGACGTTCGGACGGGATTTCGCGATGGCCGATACCGAAGCGACCCGGCCCGACGGGCGCACGATCGGCCGCCAGAGCCAGTGCTGGGTGCGGATGCAAGAGGGTTGGCGGATCGTGTCCGCCCACGTCTCCGACATTCCCGACGAGTAAACCCGACCGAAAAGGGGCAGACGGGTGCAACCGAAGGTCCATGTCTATGCCGCCGTCGATGCGAGCGGCGGATCTTACGAGCGGATGCGCGAGGCGGGGCTGGACGTCCAGGTTCCCGACGAGCCATGGTCGCAGGCCGCCAACAGGTCCGGCGGATCGACCGAGCTCGTCTTCGCCCCGTCGACGGTCGCCGCCGCGGGGGTCGCCAACCGTCTCAACATCCTCACCCGCCGCACCCTCGAATCCGCGCCCGACCTGCGGCTGATCGCCAAGTACTCCGTGGGCTACGACAATGTCGACGAGGCGGCGGCGACCGAACTCGGCATTCTGGTCGTCAACAGCCCGACCGAGAGCAACTGGGGCGGCGTCGCGGAAGGGGCGGTCACCTTTCTGCTCACGCTGTTCAAGAAGGTGCGCGAGCGCGACCGGAGCGTGAAAGACGGGTTGTGGCGCGACCCCTCCCTGATGGGCACCTATCTCGGCGCGCGGCTGACCGACGACTATCCGGGGATCGCGGTCGGGATAATCGGCCTGGGGCGCATCGGCTCGCGCGTCGCCGACCTGCTGGCGCCCTGGCGTGTCCGCCTCCTGGCCTACGATCCCTACGCCCACGACTCGCAGTTCGTGAGCCGCAACGTGCGCCGCGTGTCCCTCGACGAGCTGTTGTCCGAAGCCGACGCGGTGACGATCCACTGCAACCTCACCCCGGAAACGGACGGCATGATCGGGGCGCGCGAGCTCGGGCTGATGAAGCCCGGCGCGGTGCTGATCAATTCCGCGCGCGGCCCTATCGTCGATATCGACGCGCTGTTCGACGCGCTCCACTCCGACAGGCTCGCCGCCGCGGCGCTCGACGTGCTGCCCGAAGAGCCGCCCGATCCGCAGACGCCGCTGCTCGGGCTCGGCGACAAGGTGCTGCTGTCGCCGCACATGATCTCCAACAATGTCGGCACGGGCCTGCGGATGGCGGTGCCGTGGGTCGAGAAAGCGATCTTCGACGCCGTCCGCGGCGAGGTTCCGGAGAACGTCTGCAACCCCGACGCGATACCGCTGTGGCGTCAGCGGTTCGCCGGCGACAGCCTCATCTGACACCGAACGGAAAGGACCGGTCATGATCTACGAAGCCAGGAGCTATCGCGTATCGCGCGGCAAGGTGCCCGAATTCCTCAAACTTTTCGCGGAAGGCTACGAGACGCGCAGCAAGCTCTCGCAGATCAGCGCGATGCTCTTTACCGAGATCGGGCCGCTCAACCAGGTCATCCACATCTGGCCTTATGCCGATATGGGCGAGCGCGAGAAGATACGCGTCGAAGGCGGCAAGGACCCCAACTGGCCGCCCAAGGTCTCCCACCTGCTGGAGACCATGCAGTCGGAGATTTTCACGCCTTTGCCCTTCACCCAGACTATGGGAAGCGGCGACCTCGGGCCGGTCTTCGAATGGCGCGAATACACGATGCGCGCCGACGGGCAGCCGGCGCTGGTCGAGAACTGGTCCACCGCCATCGAAGAGCGCGTCAAGATGTCGCCGCTGGTCATGGCGATGGTCACCGAATGCGGCGCGCTCAACAAGTTCGTCCACATCTGGGGCTATGAGAGCCTGGAGCACCG
>JAPPHW010000403.1:2944-9883 GCA_028820945.1 Defluviicoccus sp. | reverse complement strand
GCGTAGTCGCTGACCGTGAACTCCTCCTCGTGGAGCAGCGACCTGCAGTTTTCGCAATACCACTGGAAGCGGTCGATCTCGCCCTTCCGCCGCTTGCGCTCGATCACCAGCACGAAAGCGTCGGGCGGGAAGCGCGGCGAATGTGGTACGCCGGCCGGGGTGTAGATCGTCGCCCCCTCCGGGAGCTCGGCGATCTCCTCCTTCCCCTCGGGCGTCAGGTAGTGGAGCTTCATGTCGCCCTCGATCATCAGCATCACCTCGTCCGCCGGATCGATGTGGAACTCGCTCCGGTACTCGCGTCCCCGGGCGACGAAGGCGAGCGACTCGTCCTCCTGCCAGAGCACGCGGACACGCTCGCCGGTGGCCGCGAGTTCGGCGGCGACCGCCTTCAGGTCGGCAATCGGCATCTGCTGCATGGCTCGCTCCTTGCTTGGTGCGCCGAGCCTATCGCGATACCGCATTTTGGGCGACATCATGTGCGATCTGCCCGCCCGGCGAGATGAGGAGACCGCTATGACAGACATATTGCGCATTCCCGGCAACGTGCCGAGCCGTTGCTGGGGCTCCGCGTTCAAGGACCTTGCCTGGGTGCTCGGCATGTCCGACGACTTCTCGCTCCCCTTCCTTGGGCAGGCCGAACGTGCCTTCGACGCGCTCGACCGGGGGCTCAAGGCGGCGGGGACCGACCGCTCGCGCCTGATAAGCGTCCAGGTCTATCTCCACGACGTGAAGGAGAAGCCGGCCTTCGACGAGATGTGGGCGCGCTGGATCGGCGACGACCCCGCCGGATGGCCGATGCGTTCCTGCGTGCAGGTCGCCTTCGCCGGCGGCAACAAGATCGAGCTGATTGCCGTCGCCGCGCGGCCGGAGGGGTAGCGGGGCCGGTCCCCGGACCGTCATGCCGCGTCGCGCGGGACGAGTTCCGGCGCCCCGGTCATCCGGCCCGCGCCGTCGAGACCGAGCACCGCGCGGTAGGGAAACACCGGGCAGGACTTCTCGGACACCTCGCAATGACCGTGGAACGTGACGGCTCCTCCGTAGACCTCGTCGATCTCGCGGGCGAGGGCGGTCAGCGTGCTGAACTGCTGGTCCGTGAAACCCTCTTCCGCCAGCCCATGCAGGCAGATCGCGACCGCGCCCGCGTTGTGGCCCGCCTGCGCGGCCGGCGTGCGCTCCAGCGGCCTTCCTTCCTGGAGCGTGCCGTCGCTGCGGATGAAATAGTGGTAGCCGACGTCCGACCAGCCGCGCTCGCCGACGTGCCAGTCGCGGATCGTTTCGATGTCGTCATGGTCGGGGTTGTCGCTCGCGCTGCAATGGAGGAAGACGCGGTCGACATGGCGGGCGGGCTTCTGAAAGGGCATCCTGGCTCTCCGTTCGGGGCGACGAAAAGGGGCGCACGAATCTCCGGCGCCCCCACTTCTCGACTGTGGCAAATATACCCCGAAACGCGTCCCGAGACAATAAAAAAATACTCTATAGGGATATTTTAGCCGTCAAGCCTTTGGAATTTCCAGCTTTTTTGCCGGTTCCGGTTCGGCGGCAAAACCGACGAAAACCGCCCCGAATCCCTCCCATCCGTCACGGGCGAAGCAAAGACCGGTTCTGTCGCCGCACCGCCGTTCCTCCGCCCGCCGTCGCCCCGGAACAGCGAGGGCGGGTGCGGGCCGCCCGGCCTGTGGGGTAGCTGTAGCCGCGCAAAAGTCCTTAGAAATTCCGTGCAAAAGTCTTTAGAAGTCCTCGGTAAATCCGGCCAGATTTAGGGACGATTTGGGCTCCGAAAATCGGCCCCTGCAAGAGCCATGCATCGGCCCGGAAACGGCCGGACAGGGGCCTTCTCGGGTCACCCGTCCACGCCCGGCGATGCCGCCGCCATGGAACGCGGCCGGCGCGGAGCCGAAGCTGAAGCTGCCGCCGACGAAACCGCCGCCCGCGCCACCGCCAAGGGCGGCGCCGAGCGCCGAGAACAGCGGCCCGGTGATGGCCTGGCGCACCGCGATCCGCGCGAGATCGGCGACGATCGAGTCGACCAGTCCCTTGAAGGAGAGCTTGCCCGTGGTCGCGAACTGGACCAGCGCGTCCTCCATGTTGCGTAGCCCGCCGGTGACCGCCTGTTCGACATAGGCGGCCGCGTCGGTCGCTTCGTCGGAGTAATCGCGCAGCGCGCGGACCGCGCCGTCGCGCCAGTGCCGCGAGGCGCGCAGCCGGCGCTCGGCTTCCTCGTCGGCCGCCGCCGCGAGCCGCTGATTGACCACCGCGTCGACGATGGCGCCGTATTCCTCGGCCGAGATCCCCGCCGCCTCGTAGGCCGCGATCGTGGCCTCCCGCCAGGCTTCGACCTCGGCCACCGCGCGCTCGTAAGGGCCGAGCAGCCCGCGCTCGATCCCGGCCAGGTTCTCGCGCGCGGCGGCCGCGGCCTCGGCCTGCGATCGCCTGCGCGTTGTCTCGGCCGCCTCGCCCGCCTCCTCCTCGCGGATCGTCTGGCGCTCGACCGCGGCGGCGCGCTCGATCGCGGTGCGGGCCGAGGCGGATGCTTGGCGGGTGCGGACCTGCTCCGTCTCGTCGTCCTTGACCTTTTCGAGAGCGGCGGCGGTCAGCCGGTCGAGCTCCGCGTACGATTCCGCCTCGGCCCGGTCGACCAGCTCGATCCGGTCGAGCGTGATCCGGGCGACGCGGTCCTCGGCGTCGCGGGCGATGGCGACGAGCCTGTCGCGCGCGGCTTCGGCCTCGCGCGCCCGCTTCGGGTCCGCCGCGGCCCGCGCCGGTGCCTGGATGCCGGGCGGGGCTTGGTCGCGGTCCTCGAAGCCGGCGGCAAAATTGGCGAGCGCCTGCTCCTCGCGCTCTCGCAAGACGGCTAGATCGCGCCTGAGCGGTGCCAGCCGGGCTGCCAGCCCGCGGCGATGGCGCTGGCTTCCCCGTGCCCGTGCCCGCATCGCCGCGATCTGCGCGGTCAGCGATTCGACGGTTTGCCCGGCGACCTGGCGCTCCGCTTCCGCGAGCGCCTCCGTCGCTTCCCTGACCTCGCCCGGCAGGACGCCGCGGCCCGAGCCCCGCCGCCGCCGTCGACCGGGCCGCTCGGTGCCGAACCGCGTCTCCCGCTCCCGCAGCCGGGCCAGGCGCTCGGCCGCCTCGTCGCGTTCGACCTTCGCGCGGGTGCGCGGCGGTTGGGCCGGCCCGGCGGCCGTCTCCTCGGCTCCGGCGAGCGCCTCGGCGGCCTTGGTTGCGAGGTCGGCGAAGAACTGGATCAGCCCGCTATTGGCGACCTTTTCCGCGAGCCGGTCGACCGCGTTGCCGAGCCGGTCGAAGGCCGCCGCCGAGCTCCTGGTCGCGTTGGGCAACTCCCCGGCGACGGTCTTGCTCAGCTCGACCGCCAGCTTGGGCAGGAGGTCCTCGGCCAGCAATTCGCCGCGCGCCAGCATGCGGTCGAGCTCGCCGGTCGAGACGCCCATCGCCCGGGCGGCGATCTGGAACGCGCCCGGCAAACGCTCGCCGAGCTGCCCGCGCAACTCCTCGGCCGAGACCTTGCCCTTCGAGATGATCTGTTCGAGCGCCAGGAGCGCGCCGCCGGTCTGCTCGGCCGTGAGCCCCATTACCCGCGCGGCCTCGGCAACGGCGGTGAATATGTCTCGTGCCGCGGCGCCCGCAAGGGGGGTTCCCTGCGCGGCCGCCAGGAACCCCGAATAGGCGTCGGCGGCCTCGCGGAAGTCGATCCCGAGCCTTTCGGCCTCGGCGCGGACGAAGGCCATCTCGCGCGCCGCCGCGTCGGCCGACCCGGTCGCCGCCCGGAAGCGTTGCTCAAGCCGCTCGATCCGGAGCCCGGCGTCGATCAGCTGGCGGGTGACCGCGACGATGCCGATGGCGGCGATCGCTCCGCGGAACGATCCCAGGGCGCGGGCCGTCCGCCCCGCCGCCGCGTCCATCCGGTCGTAGCTGCGCGTCACCCTGGCCGCGCCGCGCGCGGAACGGTCGCCGGCCTGGCCGACGTCCTTGAGCTCCTTTTCGAGCTGGTTTAGGCCGGCGGCCGCCCGCTGGAGATCGGCGCGGACCCGGATCGCAAGATCGAGATCGGGCATCGGTCAGTCACCCGTCGACCCGGTCCAGGGGGCGAGCGCCCGCTCCAGCGCCTCCGCCTGCCGTTCCTGGGCCGCCTTCCAGAAAAGCTCGAACTGTCGCCACGTCAGCCGCTCGGCGAGGGCGTCGTGCCCCGGGGCGTGTCCGGCCCGGACGAGCTCGTCGAAGACCCGGCGGAAAGGGACCGCTTCGCCGCCAGCCGCGCCGTCACGACGCGGCGCACGAATAAAGGGCCATGGGTCTCCCACATCGCGAGCGACAGCGCATGCCCGTCGCCGTCCGCCAGCCGTGCTAGCCAGGCCGCGTCGCGGCCGGTGGCGCGCGCGATCAGGTTCAGCCAGGTGTCGGCGTGCGCGCCGAGCGCCTCGTCGAGGGCGGCGGCGTCCGGCACTCCGTTCTCGTCCTCGACCTCCAGCACGGCCAGGGCCGCAATCAGCGGTTTCGCCCCGGCCGCGATCTTGAGCGATTCCAGGAAGCGCGGCTCGCGGACGGTGAGCACGAGCGAATCGCCGCTGTCGGGATCCGTCACCTCGACCTCTCGGTCGGGGAACAGGACGCCAAGCTCCTCGGCCGCTTCGGTCTCGGCGGCGGCCTCCTTTTCGCGGCCGTCCGTCATTCTTGCGGCTGGCCGTCGATCAGCAGCGCGGGGAGCCCGCCACCCGGTTCGAGCGCGGCGACGGTGAGCGCGATCTGCTGTTCCGAGTTGCGGCCGTCGAGCAGCGGCAGCTCGCCGTTCGGCCGGATCAGGCAGTCGGGCGCATAGAAGTTCCGCCCCTGGCCGCGCGCGGCGTCCTCGATGTAGCGGAACGCCCCCTCGACCTGCTTGGTCTTCGCCTGCACCTGCTGGCGGTCGGCCTGCGCGGCCGGCGTGTAATCGACCTGGATCGCCGCGCCCGCAGCCTTGGTCTTCGCGGTGTCGAGGATCATCACCCGGCCCGAACCCTCGTCGACGACATAGTCGGCGTCTTTGGCCCAGGCGTTGGCCCCGGCCGCCGCGGTGAAGTCTCCCGCGGCGTCGACCGTGCCGCCGGCGACGGTGACCTTGCCGACCTTGTTGATCCCGGCCGGGCGCTTGGCGGTGGTGCCGAGCTGGTACCAGCGGCCGGGCAGTACCGGGGCGATCGTCTCGTCGGCGACCGCGTCCGCCGCGATCGCGTCGTCGGCAAGGTCGCCGATCGCGAACAGCGCGAGGTTTTGCAGGCTCATGTCACGGACCCCGATATTGAAGGTCCGCGAGATCGAGCGGGTGATGCGCGCCAGCTCGACCGCCACCTTGCCGGTGCCGGAGAAGATCGTCGTCTCCTCGGTAACGATGCCGAGCGTCGCCCCGACCGCGTCGCCGAGATAGAGCTCGCCGGTCCTGGCGCCTGCGGCGTCGAAGATGTCGAGGAACAGCTCGCCGCCGCCGATGACGACGTTATTCCGTTTGGTCTGCGCGAGCGTCATCGCTTGTCCTCCCTCGCGGTTGACCGCCGCTTCCGGCGGGGCGTCGTCGTAGAGCCGCAGCCGCGCCAGGTCGCAGGCGATTCCGACCAGGCGCGGCCACCGCCCGTCCGGCAAGGGCAGGACGTAGCGGGTCGCCAGCGCGGCGTCGATCTCGGCCGCCGCATCGGCCAGTGCCGCGGCGATCCGCGTGGTATCGTCGTCGTCGCTCGTCCCGGTCTCCAGGTCCTCCACCTCGGCGGCACCGAAGCGTTCGACCAGGTCCTGCCGCGTGGCGTAGGTCATGGTGGCGTCAGCCCTTGGCTCGCGCCGCCGCCTTGACCGCCCACATGGCGGCCTCCTCGATCCCGGTCATCGCGATCGCGCGCACCCGCGCGGCCTCGCCTGTGGGAGCGGGTAGCGCGTCCACCGCGTCGATCAGCCCGGCGGCCCTCCGCTTGATGTCGGCGATAACGGGATCGCCGGACGGGTTGAAGTCGACCCCGACACGGCGCTCGCCGAGGGTCGGCTGGCGCTGCTCGTCGGTCACTCGTCTTCCTTCCGCTCTGCCTCGACGATGGCCCAGGCGGCATCGCGCTGAGCCGCGTCGATATCGCGCCCGAGGACCGCCTCGACTGCCTCGACCTTCGGTGCGCCGGATTGTGTCCAGAGCGACTTGTCGTCGGGATCGAGGCCGCGGACCGCGTCGAGCGCGGCGGCGTGGAGGCTTGTCCCGGACACCGATCCGGGATCGAATGCCTCCTCCGCCTTATCGCGGATCTCCGGATCGTCGGCGATTCGCGACAGGAACTCGCGGACCTCGGTTGCGGGCGCGGTGCGAAGCGCGTCGAGCGCCCGCTCGAAGATGCCGGCCGGTTCCGGCGCCGGGCCGGTGCCCGGGTTGTCGGGGTCTTCGATCGCGCCGGCCTCGATCAGCTGGCGCGCCGCCGCCGCTTCGAGCGCGATCTCCTCGCCTGGCTCGTAGAGGCGGTCGGCGTGGACGGGCGACAGCACCCTGTAGGGACGCGCCGCCATGGCTACTCGACCGCCGCCGTCCAGAGATAGCCGGCGGCGGTGCCGACGATCTCCGGCGTGTCCTCGTTGGTGATCGACGTATGGTCGCGGCGGGTCCGCGTCCTGGTGGTTCCGACCAGCCGGGCGACGGCGATCGCCGCGCTGCTGCGGCGCTGCATCCTCGAATGGGGCGTTCCGGAAACCGTGCGGACGGACGAGGGGCGGGACTACACCTCGCGCCATGTCGTGGGCGCGCTCGCCGATCTGGAGATCGCGCACGATCTCTGCCCGCCCTACACGCCGGACGCCAAGCCGTTCGTCGAGCGGGCGATCGGCACGCTCGCGCGCGATCTGTTCGCCTTCCTGCCGGGCTTTTCCGGCCACGACGTGGCCGACGCCCAGGCGCTCCGCGCGCGCAAGTCCTTCGCCGCTAGA
>JAPPHW010000403.1:0-2934 GCA_028820945.1 Defluviicoccus sp. | reverse complement strand
CGCCCCCCACGCGGGGGGGCGCGGGGGCTAGGGCCCCCCGGGGGGGTTTTTTGTCCGCTTCCCGGGGGGTTTTTCCCGCCCCCCCGGGGCCCCACGCCCAGGCGCTCCGCGCGCGCAAGTCCTTCGCCGCTAGACGCGGCGAGGACACCGCCAAGTCCTTCGCCGTCGCCCTGACCGCGGCCGAGCTGCAGGAGCGCTGCGACGCCTGGTGCGAGTCGGTCTACGGCCGGCGCCCCCATGACGGGCTCGGCGGCGTCTCGCCCTTCGCCCGGGCCGTGTCCTGGGCCGGGCCGGTCAAATGGATTCACGACGAGCGCGCGCTCGACGCGCTGCTCGCCGAGCCGGCCGGCAGGGGCGTCCACGTCGTCGGTAAGAAAGGCATCAAGGCCGATCGCGGGGTCTACATCGCCGCCGAGCTCGGCCCGCTGGTCGGGGCGCGCGTCCGGGTCCGGCGCGATCCCGCCGATCTTGGGCGCCTGTTCGTCTACCGCGCGGAGGGTCGGCACAAGGGCCGCTTCATCTGCATCGCCGAGGACCCGGTGCGCACCGGGATCGACCGGGCCGAGGTCGCCGCCCGCGCGAAGGCGTCCGCGAACCAGGTCGACAAGGCGGCGCGCCAATGGGCGCGCGAGCTGCATCGCAAGCACCGGCCCGAGACCGCGATGGACGACGTGCTGCGCCACGCCGGCGCGGAGGCGCAGCGGATCGTCGCGCTGCCCCGCAAGGGCGAGACGCACGATTCGGCCGCGCTGATCGAGGCCGGCCGCGCGGCCGATGCGGCGAAAGCGGCCGATCCCGGAACGGTGTCCGGGGCGGGCGCGCCGGCCGCCAGCCCCGGCCACCGTTGCGGGGGGCGCAGGAAAGTCGTTGCCGCCGTCCGGCGGCTCTACCTGGAGGAGGCTTGATGGCAAAGATACTTTCTCTCACCCAGGCGCCGGCTCCCGGCGCCGACCTCGTCGCGGCCTGCCGCGCCGAGATGGAGGCCGCGGGGCTTTCGATCGCCAAGGCGTCGCGCGAGATCGGCGAGGGGGTCAGCAACGGCACCCTCAGCCGATGGCTGCGCGGCGAGTATGAGGGCGATATCGCGGCGGTCGAGGCGCGGATCGCGCGCTGGCTGGAAACCCGGGCCGAAGCCGCCAGCCGGTCGCTCGGCGGCGCCCGGCTGGACCGCCACGCGGAAACCGAGGCCTCGGCCGATATCGCCGCCGCGCTGGCCTATGCGCAAGCGGTCGGCGACGTGGTCCTGATCCACGGCCCCTCGGGGCGCGGCAAGACATGGACCGCGAGGCGCCATTGCGAGGCGCGGACGGCGGCGTTCTATATCCAGTTCACCCGTTCGACCAAGACGCTGAACGGCATGCTCTACCGGCTCGCCGAAACCGTCGGCGCCGGCGCGCAACACGCCTCGGCGCAGGACGCCGAGACGGCGATCGTCGAACGGCTGCAAGGCCGCGGCGCGCTGATCGTGGTCGACGAGGCGCACCATCTCCGCGCCGCGCTGATCGACGAGCTGCGCTGCATCCGCGACGTCGCCGGGTGCGGGCTCGCGCTGATCGGCGACAATTCGATCCACCTGACCCTCGCCTGGTGTCCGCAGGTGGTCGGCCGGATCGGCATGCGGGTCGACCTCAAGCACCAGCGCGAGGCGGACGTGGCCGCGATCGCCGCCGGTCCGCTCGGCCGGCGCCCCAACAAGGGCGAGCTCAAGGCGCTGACCGCGGCCGCGCGCGACGCCGGCGGGCTGCACGGGCTCCGTCGCCTGCTCGCCCGCGCCTGGATGGTCGCGCATGCCGACGGCCGTGAGCGGATCGAGCACGCCGATATCGCGGCCGCTGCGGAAGGCGCCGCGTAATGATCGGCGCCGAGGTTCGCGGCGTCGCGGCGTCGCTCGGACGGATGAGCCATAGCGGGGCGGTCGATTATGTCGCCCTCGCCATGGCCTCGCGCCGCGTGCGCGATCTGTCCGGGCGGCTTGCCTCGCTTGCCGCCTCCGCGGGCGAACCGCCGGAGCACGCTGTCGGCCTGCGCGGCGTGCACGACATCCTGGAGGCGCTGATCGACAGCAACCGGGCCACGCCGGCGACCCTGAGCCTGGTGCGGCACATGCTGGAGGGCTGCGCTCTGGCGATCGAGGAATGGGAGGCCACGTCCGGCCCGCGTCCGGCCCGCATCCTGCCGTTCCCCGATGGGGGCGTGGCGCCCCGCTCCGGTCCGCGGCTTGTCCCGGACCCCGATCCGGGGCCTGCCCCGGGCTTCGACCCGGGGGCGGCATGAACGGCGCCGACGACAGCAAGATCGCGCCGCTGCCGAGCATCCCCTCGATCACGCGGATCAAGATGGCGGTCGCCGAGGAATACGGCGTCAGCGCGATCGACCTCGAATCCGACCGGCGAGCCCGCGCGATAGCGCATCCGCGCCAAGCGGCGATGTGGCTTTGCCGGCGCCTGACCGGGCGGAGCCTGCCCGAGATCGGACGACATTTCGGCGGGCGCGACCATACGACGGTGATGCACGCCTGCCGGGCGGTCGAGCGGCGCCTCGCCGATCCGGACAAGAGCGAGCGGCTGACCCGTCTCGCCGGCCGCCTTGGCGAAGGCGAGGACGTTTGGACGAGCAGCGCCGCGCGGGCGGATTGGGCGCTACAGGAAGTCCACGAGCTGATGCGCGAAGTCGAGCGCCTCCAGGACAGGCTGACCCGCTTCTCCCTCGTCCTGGCCTCGTCGACCGGCAAGCGACCGAGGGTCGAGATCCCGGCGCCCCCGGCGCCCAGCCCGGAACCGGCGCCCGCGCCGGCCGCGGCACCCCCGGCGGAGGAGGCCGAGCGGCCGCTCCCGGAACGGGGTCCCCGGATCGGCGTCCGGGACAGACCGGGACAGGCCCCGGACCGGGATCCGGGGCAGGCCTGGCGGTGCCGGACGGCGGCCTGCCGCGGCA
>JAPPHW010000297.1:9524-9980 GCA_028820945.1 Defluviicoccus sp. | reverse complement strand
GCGTCCTGCCCACGCCGGTCTATTTCTACGGCATGGAGCCGGGCGAGGAGATCGCGGTCGACATCGAGCGCGGGCGCACCCTGATCGTCCGCTATCTCGCGCGGAGCGAGCCCGACCGGAAGGGCGAATGCAGCGTCTTCTTCGAGCTCAACGGCCAGCCGCGCACGGTGCGTATCGTCGACCGTAGCGCCGCTTCCGCCGTCGCGGCGCTCCCCAAGGCCGAGGAAGGCAATGCCGGCCATGTCGGCGCGCCGATGCCGGGGATGGTGGTCAAGGTGTTCTTCGCCGAAGGCGAGGCGGTCGAGGAGGGCGACGTGCTCGTCGCCATCGAGGCGATGAAGATGGAGACCGTGATCCGCGCCGGGCGGGGCGGCGTGGTCTCGCGGATCGTCGCGTCGGCCGGCACGACGGTGGAGACCAAGGACCTGCTGGTCGTCGTGGGGGACGGTTGAGGTC
>JAPPHW010000297.1:0-9514 GCA_028820945.1 Defluviicoccus sp. | reverse complement strand
GGGGTGGGGGGGTTGGGGGGGGGCGCGGTGGTGTTTTTTTTGGGGGCCCGGGGCCGCGGGGGGGGGGGGGGGGGGGGGGGCGGGGGGCGGGGCGGGCCGCCCCCCACGACCGTGGAGACCAAGGACCTGCTGGTCGTCGTGGGCGACGGCTGAGGCCCGCCCTTCGATACGCCGCTTCGCGGCTACTCAGGGTGAGGCTATCGTTGAATTTCATGAGAAAATCCCTCATCCCGAGTAGCCGCGAAGCGGCGTATCGAGGGACGCCCCACGAAACCCGAGCGATACCTCCGGAGACGATCATGTTTCTCGCCAGCTTCCGCTACCGCGACCGGGAATGCGTCGGGGCGCGTGTCGACGACGGGCATCTGATCGATTTCCGCGTTGTCGCCCAAGCGGCGGGCGGGTCGTGGGATTGCGGCTCGATGCTGGAGCTGGTCCTGGAGGGCGAGGAAGCGAGGGCCGCCGTGTCGCGCCTGCTCGACACCGCAAGGGCCGACCCGGCTGTCGAGCGCATCCCCATGGCCGAAGTCGTCTGGCGTCCGCCGATCCCGCGCCCGGGGAAGATCTGCGGGGTGGCGCTCAACAACTCGGCGTCGGATTCGCGCAAGATCTCCTCGCCCGACCATCCGATGTTCTTCCTGAAGCCGAGCACCTGCCTGGTCGGGCACCGGCAGCCCATCGTCGCCCGGCCGCAATATATGGGTTTCCACCCGGAGCCGGAGCTCGGGGTCGTGATCTCCCGCCTCGCGAGAAATGTCGACCCGGTGTCGGCGATGGACCATGTCTATGGCTACACCATCGTCAACGACGTGACCGGCAACGACATGCGGGCCGAGGACCGGGTGCACTATTACGCGCTCTATCCGAAGCCCGACAACCCGGAAGAGGTGGAGCGGCGCGAGCAGCATCTGTCCTATACCGCGCGCTACAAGGGCGCGGACTCCTTCGGCCCCGCCGGGCCGTGGCTCGCGACGCGCGACGAGGTGCCGGATCCGCACGACCTCGACGTCGTCTGCTCGGTCGGCGGGGAGGTGTTCGCGGAGGACAACACCCGCCATTACACCTACCGGATAGAGGAGGTCGTCGCCTATATCTCGCGCTACATGACGCTGGAGCCGGGCGACCTGATCTCCATGGGGACCGCCTTCCGGGCCGGCGGCAAGGCGCGCAAGCCGCTCCATGCGGCGAATTTCGCCAGGCTCGACGGCCCGTGCGACATCTCGATTTCCCGGCTCGGCACCCTCAGCAATCCGATCGAGCGCGACACGGCGGATCCGGGCGACTGGCGCCTGCCGGGACGGGGGTGAGGCCGCCGTGGAATCGCACCTCGTCTGCACGTCGCATTCGCCGATCCTCTATCTGCGCCCGGAGAAGCCGGACTACGAGGACGAGATATTCCGGGTGCTCGCCGAGCGCCGCGCGGCGGTCGAGGCGTTCGATCCCGAAATCGCGTTCGTGTTCGGGGCGGATCACTATGCGGGGTTCCACCTGAACGCGATGCCCGCCTTCTGCGTCGGAAGGGGCGAGGCGGCGGCGGTCGACGATGTCGGCGGGTTCCCCGGCCCGCTCGACGTGGACGGCGCGGCGGGGCTGGGGCTCCTCGAATATCTGCGCGCCGAAGACTTCGACCCGGCCCAGTCCCTCAGGATGACGGTCGATCACGGCTTTTCGCAGACCATGAAGAACGTCATGGGCGCGCTCGACGCCTTTCCCTGCGTGCCCGTCTTCATCGGCGCGATGGCGACTCCGTTCCTGCCGTTCCGCCGGTCGCGCGAGCTGGGCGCGGCGGTGGGCCGTTACGCGGCGACGCTGGGGAAGCGGGTGCTGTTCCTCGCCTCGGGCGGGCTCTCCCATCATCCCGCCCGGTACTACCCGCCTCTCGGCGAGGGATCGCCCGAAGTCGCGGCGTGGCAGATGGAGGGGAGCGCCGGCGGCTCGTTCAGCGACGAGGAATGGTTCCGGAACCTGTTCGACATGCATGTCGAGGGTGCCCGGATGCTGGCCGACGGGCGCCGGACCCGGGCGCAGGTCCGGCTCAACCCGGAGACCGACCGCGCGTTCCTCGACATCCTCGCAACCGGCGACCTCGCCCCTCTCGACGCCTGGGATATCGACGCGCTCTTCGAGACCGCCGGCATGGGCTTCGCCGAGGTGCATGGCTGGATCGCCGCCGTGGCCGCGCATCTGGCCTGCGGCGGCGGCGCGCCGGCGGTCGACTTCTATCGCGACACGCTGGAATACGCGATCGGGTACGGCATCGTGCACGCCGACCGAGCGCCGCGGATCAGTTGAGGATCGTCCTCGGCAGCCACATGGCGATTTCGGGGAAGCCGATGACCAGCCCCAGCCCCACCAACTGCAGCATCACGAAGGGGACGATCCCGCGATAGATCTGCTGGATCCGTACCTCCGGCGGCGCCACCCCCTTCATGTAGAACAGCGCGAAGCCGAAGGGCGGGGTCAGGAACGAGGTCTGCAGGTTCACCGCGAGCAGGATGGCGAACCAGTAGACCACCTCGGCCTTGGGCAGATGTTCGCCGAAATCGAGACCGGCCAGGATCGGTGCGAAGACCGGGAGCACGATCAGCGTGATCTCGATCCAGTCGAAGAAGAAGCCGAGGAGGAACGCCACCGCCATGAGGATGACGAGAATCCCCCACGGTCCCACGCCCAAAGCATAGATCAGGTCCTCGATCAGGTCGTCGCCGCCGAGCGAACGGAACACGTAGGAGAACGCGGTCGCGCCGACGAACAGGAAGAAGATCATCCCGTTGGTCACCGCCGTCCGCTCGACCACGTCCTTCAGCACCTTCCAGGTGAGCTTCCGGTTGATGACCGCCAGAAGGACGGCGCCGCCCGCGCCCACGCCCGCGGCCTCGGTCGGCGTGGCCCAGCCGAGCACGATGGAGCCCAGCACCAGGAGAATGAGGAAGACCGTCGGGACGAACCCCCGCATCAGCATCAGCGCAAGCTCGCCCAGCGTCTGCGGGCCCACCTCCTTCGGCAGCGGCGGCGCGAACTCCGGCTTGAACCGGCAGAGCGTGAAGATGTAGGCGAAATAGAGCCCCGAGAGAATCAGCCCGGGGAAGACCGCCGCGACGAACAGCGTGCCCACCGAACGGCCCAGAAGGTCGGCCATGATGACCAGCATGATGCTCGGCGGAATGAGGATGCCGAGCGTGCCGGATGCGGCGATGGTCCCGGTCGCGAGCTCGGTGTTGTACCTGCGCTCGATCATCACCGGCAGCGCCATCAGACTGATCATCACCACCGAGGCGCCGATGATTCCGGTGGTCGCGGCGAGGATCGTGCCCATGACGGTGACCGCGAGCGCGAGACCGCCCGGTGTGCGGCGCAGGAGGACCTGCAGGCAGTGCAGCAGGTCCGCGGCGACGCCCGCTCTTTCGAGCATCGTCCCCATGAAGATGAACATCGGGATCGCGACCAGCACGAGATTGTCGGCGATCCCCCAGATCCTCAGCACGAGGTTGAAGAACTCGATCTGCGAGAAGACGTCGAAATACATGCCGACGAAGCCGAAGGCGAGCCCCACCCCGCCCAGCACGAAGCCCACCGGAAACCCCGTGAACAGCAGGATCGCCAGGGCGGCGAACATCAGGATCGGCAGGTAATCCTCGAAATACATCGCCTAGCGCCCCGGTGCCGGCGCCACGGGGTCGATGTCCTCGGCCTGCCGGTTTTCGTCCTGCGCGACGCCGTCGCGGATATCCGGCGGCCCGAACAGGTCGATGAACCGGCGCAGCAACACGACGATTCCCGCGAGCAGGAGCGTGAACATGCCGATCGGCATGAACGCCTTGATCGCCCAGCGATAGGGCAGGCCGGTGGCGGAGTCGGACGCCTCGTTGAGGTGCCAGGACCGCTCGACGAAATCGATCGAGAACCAGGCGACGATCAGGCAGTAGGGGACGGCGAACAGGAGGCAGCCCAGGAACTCGACCCACTGCCGGGTCCGCGAGCTCATCTTCTCCCGCATCAGGTCGATGCGGACATGGCCGTCCTTGAGATAGACGAAGCCGATGCAGAGCAGGAACAGCATCGCGTGCAGATGCCATTCGCCTTCCTGGAGCTTGGTCGAGCCCAGCACCAGGAAACGCCGCGTGATCACGTCGAACAGGATGATCACCATCAGCGGGATGGCGATCCAGGCGCCGGCGCGGCCGATGCCCATGACGACGCGCGTCAGGAATTTTTCCAGGGCGAGGAGTTGCTGCATCACCAAGCCGGTTCCGGCGGGCCGCTCGCACAAAGAACGCCGGAGCCGCGACCAATGCGGCTCCGGCGCCCGTCTATTATGCCGGAGATGCGTGCTCTACGCTATTTGAGATAGCCGAGCTCCTTCCAGACGGCGTATTCCGCCCGGAACTTGGTGTAGGAGTCCCACACCTTCTTGAAATTGGCGTCGCGCGCCGCGTCCGCGGCAGCCACTTCCGCCCATTTCTCCTGCAGCGTGTCGAGGATTTCCTGCGGCCAGCGGTGGATGGTCACGCCCTTCTTCTTGAGCTCCGCCAGCGCCTTGCCCTGAATCGCCTCGCCTTCGGCCAGGCCCTCGCGGAACGCGTCGCCGCAGGCGACCTCGATCTGCGCGCGCTGGGTGTCGCTGAGCGCATCCCAGGCCTTGCGGTTCAGCAGCAGCTCGAACACCGTCGACTGCTGGTGCCAGCCCGGGAAGTAGTAGTGCTTGGCGACCTGGTAGAAGCCGAGATTGAGGTCGATGGCCGGCATCGAATACTCGGTGGCGTCGATCGAGCCCCGCTCGAGCGCCGGGAAGATGTCGCCGCCGGCGATCAGCTGGGTCGACACGCCGACCTTCTCCATCACCTTGGCCCCGAGCCCGAAGAAGCGCATCTTGAGGCCCTTGAGGTCGTCGATCGACTTGATCTCCTTGCGGAACCAGCCGGACGCCTCCGGCGCGATGACGCCGCAGGGCAGCGACTTCAGCCCGTGCGGCTTGTAGATGTCGTCCCAGAGTTGCTGGCCCCCGCCGTAGAAGATCCAGCCCATATACTCCCCGGCGCTGGGGCCGAAGGGGACGGCGGCGAACATCGCGAGCGCGGGTTCCTTGCCGTACCAGTAGCCCGGTGTCGACCAGCAGGCGTCGACCGAGCCCTTGGCCACGGCGTCGAAGCACTCCTTGGCCGGAATCAGCGCGTTGGGCTCGAAGAACTTGATCCGGATGTTGCCGCCCGAAATCCGGTCCAGACGGTCCACCATGCTCTTGCCGAGGGTCCCGAGCTGTGTCAGCTGGCTCGGGAACCAGCTCGCCATTTTCCAGCGAATGCGCTTGTCCGCGGCATCCGCCGTTCCGACGCCCGAAGCCGCGAGCACGACGCTCAGCGCGGCGATCGAAAGGCCGGTTTTGAAGAGTTTCCCTGTCTTCATCCGAGTCGTCCCTCCCGTCGAATGATGTGCACGGGAAGGTTCTCCCACCTGCATGAACGATGTCAATTGAGCAAGATCAAGAAACGGTATTTTCCCCGCATCTTTCGGGCGCCGGGCGCGGAGTTGGCGCCCGGCGTCCTCCAATTGGGCGGGAAAAGGCTATTTCGCGGCGATCGTCGCCGTCGCAGCCGCCTCCGCGACGGGTTCGACGGTCATTCGCTTCTCGTCATGGCCTCGCCGCCGACGCCAACCACGGCGGTGACGCGGCGGTCCTTGTAGATCGTGGGCGCGACCGTCGCGAGGACGCGGAGCTCCTTCGCGCCGGTCGAGATCGCGAAGCTCACCGATTTTCCGGGCGCGGGACCGGTCAAAAGGCGGGCGTCGCGCGGACCGCCCTGGCCGCGACCCTGATGGCGCGGTCGCCGAAATAAAGCCCGGTGCTCACCACATCGGTGCCGTACGCCCCCAACCGGGCGAGGCGGCCTGTCTTCCGGTACCCCGGCTGCCCGTCGATGGTGGCATCGGCGCGGACGACGATGTCGGCGAAGTCGAACTCCGTCCGGTTCCGCACCCTGACGAACACTTCGCCGTTCGAGAGCACCGGCTCGACGGCGATGTAGCGCTCCGGCGCGTCGGCGATGTCGAGCCCGATATAGGCCTTCCGCGCGTAACGGCCGGCTTCTCCGCCGCCCCGGGCCGCGGTTTCGAACAGGCTCTTGGCCTCCTGGCGTTTGCCGTCCTCGATCCAGATACGGCCGAGCGCGTAGGCCGCTTCGGCGGTCGGCAGGAGGTCCATGCTGCGTTCCAGATCGCGGAGCGCCCGGCCGCGCCGGTCCAGCCAGTCGTACGAGAGCCCGCGGTCGAGATAGTATGCGTAGTAGTTCCCGTCGCGCCGGATCGCGGCGCCGAACGCGCGGACCGCTTCCCGGTGGCGTTCCTGGCGGGCGAGGATCCGGCCTCTGGTGCCGTGGAACCTCGCCTCCCGGGGTTCCCGTGCGATCGCGGCGTCGATGGCCCGGAGCGCGGCGTCGGGGTTCGAATCGAGCAGATCCTCGGCCTCCCGGGCGTCCTCGTACGCGTCCTTCCGGGCCCGCAGATAGGCCGTTTTCTCCCGGTACGCCGCCCGTCCCAGCGTTCCGCCCGAGGGGAATTTCGCGAGCGCCGCCCGGTTGTTCTCGACCCTTTCCGCCGAAGGCGGGTGAGTCTCGAACAGGGCCTGCAGCCAGGTCGGCTTCCGGCCTTCGGAGAGGGCGAGGAATTTTTCGTGCAGGCTGACGGCGGCAGAGCTGTCGTAGCCCGCGGCATGCATGTATTTCATCCCGTAATAGTCCGACTCGCGCTCGTCGTCGCGGTTGTATTTCTGGGTGAACATCTGCAGCGCGAGACCGCTTCCGAAGCCGATCAGGTCCGAATAGGTCGATTCCCGGGTGGCCACGGCGACGCCGAGGAGGGCCAGCTGGCCCAGCTGCGCCCGCTGCAACCGCTGGGCGCCGTGCCGCGCCGCCGCATGGACGATTTCGTGACCCAGGAGCGCGGCGAGCTCGGCCTCGTTGTCGAGCGCTTCCAGGAGCCCGCGCGTCACCGCGATCTTGCCGCCCGGCAACGCCCAGGCATTGGCCACGTCGCTGTTCAGCACGACGAATTCGTAGGGAAGGTCGCGGTCGCTCACCGCCGCCACGCGACGGCCGACCTGACTGACATACTCGGCAAGCGCCGGGTCCGCCGTGTAGAGCCCGCCGCTGGCCTGCTGGAACTGGAGGTAGTGCCGCTCTCCGGTGGCGATCTCCTCCTCCGTCGACATGAACGAGAGTTCCCGCTCCCCGGTCACCGGATTGACCGCGCAGCCGCCGGCGAGGAGGACGCTCAGAAGGAGACCTGCGAGAAACGAAGCGCGGAAACGCATGCCCGGAACTATGCCTTCCGACCCCGTATAATGCAACCGTATAGGGATTATAATATTGTGTATTCCTCCTTAAATAGCATGTTTTGCCCGACATCGTCCCCGCCCATCGGCACACAGCCCGCGCCGAAAATCCAGACCGGACAGCAGTGGAACGATCCGGGCATGACGCGGGAGGCAGGCGTGGCGCCGGCCGCGACGGGCGGGAACGGCTAAAGCGGTTCCAACCGAAACGGGTCCGCTCTAGGATCGACGCCAACGTTCCTTATCGGGTGGGTACGCCATGACCGACATCGCGTTTTCCTCGGCCGGGCGTCTCGCCGGCGCGATCCGGCGGGGGCGCATCGGCAGCCTGGAGCTCCTCGAGCGCTACCTGGACCGGGTCGAGCGCTTCAATCCCGCCCTCAACGCGATTATCGAGACCGACATCCCGGCGGCGCGGCAGCGCGCCCGCGCGGCCGACCGGGCGCTCGCGAAGGGCGAGCGCTGGGGACCGCTCCACGGCGTGCCGATCACGGTCAAGGACTCGTTCGACGTGAAGGGTCTGCCGACCACCTGGGGCGTGCCCGAATTCAGGGATTGCGTCGCGGAGTCCAACGCGCTCGCCGTCGACCGGCTGCTCGCGGCCGGCGCGGTCCTGTTCGGCAAGACCAACGTGCCGATCTGGCTCGCCGACGCGCAGGCCTTCAACGCCATCCACGGACGCACCGTCAGCCCGTGGGACCCGGACCTCACGCCGGGCGGCTCCTCGGGCGGCGCGTCGGCCGCGCTGGCGGCGGGGCTCACGGCGCTCGAGCTCGGCTCCGACATCGCATCCTCGATCCGCACGCCGGCGGCGCTCTGCGGGCTGTTCGGGCACAAGCCGACCCTCGGGGTCTGCCCGACCCGCGGCCACACGGTGCGGGGCAACCTCGCCCCGCTCGACATCCTGGTCATCGGCCCTCTGGCGCGCTCGGCGGCGGATCTCGCGCTGTCGCTCTCCATTATCGCCGGCCCCGACGAGATCGACGGCGGCGGGTACCGGCTCGCGCTGCCGGCGCCGCGGAAGAAGCGGCTCGATGAGTTCCGGGTCGGTATCGTGCTCGACCACCCCACCGCCGCCGTCGAGGGCGCGGTCGTGGACCGGCTCCAGGCGCTCGCCGACTTCCTCGCCCGGCGGGGAACCCGGGTCTCCGATACCGCGCGGCCCGATATCGACCTCGACGACGCGCACCGCACCTTCGACGTGCTGCTGCGCGCCGCCACCTCGGCGCGCCATTCCGACGCGGAGCGCGAGGGCATCGCCGCCGACCTCGCCGCGCTGCCGCCGGGCACCGACACCAAGCGGTCGCGCATGATGCGGGGCATCACGCTGTCCCACCGCGACTGGCTGCTGCTCAACGAGAAGCGCCACCGCATGCGCTGGAAGTGGCACGACTATTTCCGCGACCACGACCTGCTGCTCTGCCCGGTGCTCTGCACCGCCGCCTTCCCGCACTCCGAAACGCCGCCCTACGAGCGTTCGATGACGGTGGACGGGGCGGAGCGGACCTTCATGGAGCAGATCTTCTGGTCGGGCTACGCGGGCGTCTCGTATCTCCCCGCGTCGGTCGCGCCGATCGGGTTCACCGGCGACGGACGCCCGGTCGGCGTCCAGATCGTCGGCCCCCATTGCGGCGACCGCACCACGATCGCCTTCGCCCGCCTGCTGGAGAAGGAATACCAGGCCTTCGTCCCCCCGCCGGGGTTCGCGTGAGCGGCCAGCGGGTTTGACGCGCCGCCGCCGCGCTCTGCTATTCTTCCGCTGCAAAACATGCAGGGAGGGCAACCGATGAAACTCCTAAGGCGCGGCGCTTCCGCCGCGATTGCCGCCGCCGCGGCGGCCATGCTCGCATCCCCGTCCCAGGCGGAAACCGTGAAAGTGGGCATGCCGATCCCGGTCACGCTGACCGATCTCGGCTACTACGCGTTCGGCGAGGAGCTCGGCTTCTTCAAGCAGGAGGGGCTCGACCTCCGCATCATCGTATTCAAGGGCTCGGGCAAGATGGTGCCGCAGGTCGCGACGAAGCAGCTCGATATCGGCTGGGCGCTGCCCGGCGCGCTGTTCAAGTCCTACCAGCCCGGCCGCACCCGGCTCCCGGTCGTGTACTACTACAACATCATGCCGACCTGGACCTTGCAGCTCGCGGTGCTCGAATCGAGCGGCATAAAGACCGTCGCCGACCTCAAGGG
>JAPPHW010000063.1:7182-10010 GCA_028820945.1 Defluviicoccus sp. | reverse complement strand
GCTGCTGGTCGCGGTCATGGTGATCTACTTCGACGCCGAGACCACCGACATCGTCGAGCTGCTCAGGATCGGCTTCGACCCCGACGTGCAGATCTGGCTCTGGCTCGCGTTCTTCGCGAGCTTCGCGGTCAAGGTGCCGATGTGGCCGGTCCATACCTGGCTGCCCGACGCCCATGTCGAGGCGCCGACGGCCGGCTCGGTGATCCTCGCCGGCATTCTGCTGAAGATGGGCGCCTACGGCTTCCTCCGCTTCTCGCTGCCCATGCTCCCGGTCGCCAGCGATTTCTTCGCCCCCCTGATCTTCACGCTCAGCATCATCGCGATCATCTACACCTCCCTCGTCGCGCTCGCGCAGGAGGACATGAAAAAGCTAATCGCTTACTCGTCGGTCGCGCATATGGGCTTCGTCACCATCGGGATATTCACCGTCCGGACGCAGGGCGTGGAAGGCGCGATCATCCAGATGCTGAGCCACGGAGTAATCTCCGCCGCGCTGTTCCTCTGCGTCGGCGTGGTCTACGACCGGCTGCATTCGCGCGAAATTTCGCGCTACGGCGGACTCGTCCACCGGATGCCGGTCTACGCCGCGGTGTTCATGGTGTTCATGCTGGGATCGGTCGGGCTGCCCGGCACCAGCGGTTTCGTGGGCGAGTTCCTGGTCCTCGTCGGCGCTTTCCAGGTCAACACCTGGCTCGCGCTGCTCGCGACGACCGGCATCGTCCTCGGCGCGGCCTACATGCTCTACCTCTATCGCAGGGTGATCTTCGGCGAGCTCACCAAGGAAGACCTGAAGACGATGACCGACCTCAGCCGGCGCGAAATCGCGGTCTTCGCGCCGCTCGTCGCGGCGACCCTGTGGATGGGCATCTGGCCGGAACCGTTCCTAGACGTGGTGCACGCGTCGGTCGCCAACCTGATCGAGAATTACGAAGTCGCGCTCAAGGCCGCGAACGCCGTGGCGGTAGCCGGCAGGTGAGGGGCGGGAGATGACCGACGTGGTGCCCGAGCTGACCCTTATTCTGCCCGAGCTCATCCTCGTCTGCGGCGGGATGGCGCTCCTGATGGTCGGCGCGTTCGCGGGCGACCGTTCCTACCACTCCGTAAGCTGGGTTTCGGTTCTCGTCATTCTCGGCGCGGGGGTATCGGCGAGCGCGACGACCGAACTCCGCACCACCCTGTTCGGCGATCAGTTCGTCGTCGACGCCTTCGGCCACTTCATGAAGTGGCTGGTCTATATCGGCTCGGCGCTGGCCATCGTCATGTCCTTCGGATACAACCGGCGCGAGCGGATCGGCCGGCCCGAATACCCGATCCTGATCGTCTTCGCGACGCTCGGGATGTCGATGATGATATCGGCCAACGACCTGATCTCGCTCTATGTCGGGCTGGAGCTCCAGTCGCTCGCGCTTTACGTGATCGCCGCCTTCCGGCGGGATTCGGCGCGCTCCTCGGAAGCCGGGCTCAAATATTTCGTCCTCGGCGCGCTGTCTTCCGGCATGCTGCTCTACGGCTGCTCGATGGTCTACGGCTTCGCCGGCTCGACCGGATTCGAGACGCTGGCGGGGCTGTTTGCGAGCGCCGACGGAGCGCCGGAGATCGGCGTGATTGTCGGGCTCGTCTTCGTCATCGCCGGGCTCGCCTTCAAGATCTCCGCCGTCCCGTTCCACATGTGGACGCCGGACGTCTACCAGGGCGCGCCGACGCCGGTGACCGCGTTTTTCGCCATCGCGCCGAAGGTCGCCGCCATGGCGCTCTTCGTCCGGGTCCTGGTGGGGCCGTTCTTCGACCTGTTCCAGCAATGGCAACAGATCGTCGTGTTCATCGCGATTCTCTCGATGGTGCTCGGCGCGTTCGCGGCGATCTGGCAGACCAACATCAAGCGGCTTCTGGCTTACAGCTCGATCGGGCATGTCGGATTCGCGCTGGTCGGGCTCGCCGCCGGCAGCACCGACGGGGTGCGCGGCATCGCGATCTACATGGCGGTCTATCTGGTGATGACCGCGGGCACGTTCTGCTGCGTGCTGGCGATGCGCCAGAACGGGCGCATGGTGGAGGATCTGACCGATCTCGCCGGGCTGTCCCGCAATGCGCCCCTCATGGCGCTCGCGCTCGCGATCTTCATGTTCTCGATGGCCGGGATCCCCCCGCTCGCCGGGTTCTTCTCCAAGCTCTACGTCTTCCTCGCGGCGGTCGATGCGGGGCTCTACACCCTGGCGGTGATCGGTGTGCTGACCAGCGTGGTGGCGGCCTTCTACTATCTCAGGATCGTCAAGATCATGTATTTCGACGAGCCCGCCGAGGCCTTCGACAAGCCGATGGGACGCAGCCTCGCCGCGATCGTCGCGGTTTCCAGCGTGCTGGTCGTCGCGTTCATCGCCTTCCAGACGCCCATCGTGCGTGCCGCCGAGGTGGCGGCCGCCGTCCTCTTCTTCTCCTGACCGGCCGGTGCGCCTCCCGGACGGCTACCGGCTCGTCAGCCTCCAGCGGACCGACAGCACCAACGCCGAGGCGCTCCGCCGCGCGGCGGACGGAGCGCCGCACGGTACCGTGGTGCTGGCGGCGGAACAGACCGCGGGCCGCGGTCGGCGGGGCAGGCGCTGGCTTCCCGCGCCCGGCAACCTCTATATGACCGTCCTCGTCCGCCCGCCGGAGGGAAGCGCCACTGCCCAGCTTTCCTTCCTCGCGGCCGTCGCTCTCGGCGAGGCGATGGACCGCGAAACGGATTTCCGGTTCAAATGGCCAAACGATCTCCTGGTGGGAGGGCGCAAGATCGCCGGTATCCTGATCGAAGCCGATGGCGAGGCGGCCGCGGTGGGAATCGGGGTCAA
>JAPPHW010000063.1:0-7082 GCA_028820945.1 Defluviicoccus sp. | reverse complement strand
CCGGTATCCTGATCGAAGCCGATGGCGAGGCGGCCGCGGTGGGAATCGGGGTCAATGCCGCCCGAACCCCGGACGGGGTTTCGGATACCGCCGCCGATCTGGGCGGACGCGACGAGGCCGCGACGCTCTGCGCGAGGGTTTGCGGCGCCTTCGACCGCTGGTACCTCCGCTGGCTGGACGAGGGGTTCGGCCCCGTGCGCCACGCCTGGCTCGCGCGCGCGACCGGTCTCGGCGGGATCGCCACCGCCCGGTCCGCGCGGGGGACGGTCAGCGGCCGTTTCGACCGCTTGACGGCGGACGGCGCGATGGTCCTTGTGGATTCGTCGGGCAACGAGACGGAAATCGCTGCGGGCGAGGTTTTCTTCGGGAGGCGCGTGTGCTGCTGACTATCGATTCGGGCAACACCAACATCGTCTTCGCGCTCTACGAGGGCGAGGAGCAGCGCGGCGTCTGGCGCAGCTCCAGCGACGCGAAGCGCACCGCGGACGAGTACGCGGTCTGGCTCAGCCAGTTGATGTCGCTGCGTGGGCTCACCTCCTCCGATGTCGATGCCGCCATCATCGCCACCGTCGTTCCCGAGGCGCTGTTCAGCCTCAGGACCCTGTGCAGGCGCTATTTCGATTGCGACCCGCTCGTCATCGGAGAGCCGGGCGTGGAGCTCGGGATCGGCGTGCTGGTGGACAGCCCGTCGGAGGTCGGCACTGACCGGCTGGTCAACGCCGTCGGCGCGCACGAGCGCTTCGGCGGGCCGCTCATCGTCATCGACTTCGGCACGGCCACGACCTTCGATGTCGTCGACGGTGACGGCAGTTATGTCGGCGGCGTGATCGCGCCGGGGATCAATCTTTCTCTCGATGCGCTCCACGCCGCCGCCGCGCAACTGCCGCGCGTGGCCGTCCGCCGTCCGCCGAGCGTGATCGGCAAGCGGACGGTTCCGGCCATGTTGTCGGGCGTCTATTGGGGCTATGTCGGGCTGATCGAAGGCCTGGTCGCGCGGATCGTGGAGGAGTTCGGGACGGACATGAAAGTTATCGCCACGGGCGGGCTCGCGCCGCTTTTCGCCGAGGGCACCCCCGTAATCCGCGCGGTGGATTCCGAAATGACACTGCGTGGCCTCGCCTCGATCTGGCACCGGAATCGCTCCGCATGACGGGTACGAAGGACGGGTTCGTGCCGAACCGCGGCGAGCTACTGTTCGTAGCGCTCGGCGGCGCAGGAGAGATCGGGATGAACCTCGGTCTCTACGGCACCGGCGGCCGCTGGCTGATGGTGGATCTGGGGATCGGCTTCGGCGACGAATCGACGCCGGGAATCGATGTCCTCGTTCCCGATCCCGGCTTTATCGCGGAACGCCGGGACGCGCTCGAAGCCATCGTGTTGACGCACGCGCACGAGGACCATCTGGGCGCGGTCGCGGTTCTCTGGCCCAGGTTGCGGTGCCCCGTCTACGCCTCCCCGTTCGCCGCGGCGGTCCTGAGACGCAAGCTCGCGGAAGCCGGGCTCGAGGACGTGCCGATCCACACCGTCGCGCCGAACGACCACTTCGACGCCGGTCCCTTCGAGGTCGAGTTCTTCACCGCGGCGCATTCGATCCCCGAGGGTCACGTGCTGGCGATCCGCACCGAGGCGGGGCTCGCCGTCCACGCGACCGACTGGAAGCTCGATCCCGCGCCTCTGGTCGGCGCCGAAACCGACATGGACGGCCTTCGCGCGCTCGGCGCGGAAGGCGTCCGCGCCCTGATGATCGATTCCACCAACGCCATGGTGGACGGCAGCGCCGGTTCGGAAGGCGAACTGCGGGAGAGCCTGACCCAAATCATCGCCGAATGTACCGGACGGGTGGCGGTGGCGTGCTTTTCGAGCAATATCGCGCGGATCGAGACCATCGCGCACGCGGCCGCGGCCAACGACCGCCAGACCTGCCTCGTGGGCCGTTCGATGTGGCGCATGGTCGAGGCCGCGCGGGAGACCGGCTACCTCGCCGGCACGGCGCCCTTCCTGACCGAGCACGACGCGGGATACCTTCCACCGGAACGGGTGGCGATGGCGGTGACGGGAAGCCAAGGAGAAAGGCGGGCCGCGCTGACCCGCATCGCCGCCAACGATCATCCCTCCGTCGCGCTCGAACCGGGGGACACGGTGATCTATTCCTCGCGGCAAATTCCCGGCAACGAAGTTGCGATCGGACGGGTGCAGAACCAGCTGGCCCGGCAGGGCATCGAGGTGATCGTCGACGGCGCCCGCGACACCCATGTCTCGGGCCATCCGGCGCGCGACGAGCTGCGCGCCCTGTACGACTGTCTCAAACCCGCCGGTGTCGTGCCGATCCACGGCGAGGCCCGGCATCTGTTCGAGCAGGTCGCGTTGGCGGAGGAGGCGGGCGTGGACGATACGCTCGTGGCGGAGAACGGAACCCTGGTCAGGCTGATCCCGGGCCCGCTCAAGCAGGTCGGCACGGTCGAGACCGGTCGGCTCGGCGTCGATGGCAAGCAACTCGTGCCGCTCGACGGCCAGACGGTTCGTGCGCGCCACCGGATCGGCGCCGCCGGCTCGGCGGTGGCAACGGTGGTGCTCGACCGTCGCGGCAGGCTGGCCGCGGACCCCATGGTCTCCCTTCAAGGCGTCACCGAACCCGACCAGGCGGAGGAGTTCGAGGAAGACGCGATCGACGCGCTGATCGATGCCATCGAGGACCTTCCGAAGAACGCGCGGGCGGACGACGAGCGGATCGAGAAGACGGCGCGGAGCGCGGTCTCCGGCACGTTGCGGCGGGCCACGGGCAAGCGTCCCGCGATCAAGGTTCACGTGGTCCGGGTCTGAACGGAGCCGGGGAATGACCTGGGTCTCCGGTATCGTCGTTTTTCTGATCCTCTGGTGGCTGGTTTTCTTCGTGACGCTTCCTTTCGGGATCCGCTCCCCGCACGAAGCCGGCGAGACGGTCGGGGAGGGTCACGCGGACGGCGCCCCCGTCAGGCCCCGCCTGTGGCTGAAGGCGGGAGTCACCACCATCATCACCGCGGTAATCTGGGGCATCGTCTACTGGCTTATCGCGTCCGAGCTGATTTCCTTCCGCGGCTGAGCCCCATGTCCTACTGCGATATCGCCCCCGGCCATCCGTTCCATGGCCCCTATCACGACACCGAGTACGGTTTTCCCGTGCGCGACGACGCGGTCCTCTTCGAGCGTCTCGCGCTGGAGATCAACCAGGCGGGACTGTCCTGGCTCACGGTTCTCAAGAAACGCGAGGCGTTCTTCACCGCGTTCGAAGGCTTTGAGGTCGGCACGGTCGCCCGCTACGGGGATACCGAGAAGGCGCGGCTTCTCTCCGACGCCGGGATAATCCGCAACCGTCTGAAGATCGACGCCGTGATCCACAATGCCAGGGTCGTCAAGGGGTTGATCGCCGAGCACGGTTCTTTCGCCGCATGGCTCGACCGCCAGCACCCGCTGCCAAAGTACGACTGGGTGAAGCTTTTCCGGAGGACGTTCCGGTTCACCGGCGGCGAGATCACCGGCGAATTCCTGATGAGCGCGGGATACCTGCCGGGCGCGCACGACGAAGACTGCCCCGTCTATCGGGAGATCCTGACCTTGCGTCCGGCCTGGAGCAGGGTCCGAGCGGACGCGTGCGGGCCGGAACCGAATATGCCATGATCCCGGTCGTTACGGTGCGAGTGCGATGAAGAGCGCGCCCGGAGAATCGACCCGACGATGGAAGAGCGGTAGCAGTGGCGTCCGATGACGCGACGGCGCGTCTCGCGCTCACCGATATCTGCAAGACCTTTCCCGGCGTCGTCGCGAACGACGAGGTCTCGCTCAACCTGAGACCCGGCGAAATCCACGCGCTCCTCGGCGAGAACGGGGCCGGCAAGTCGACCCTGGTGAAGATCGTCTACGGCGTGCTTCGCGCCGATTCCGGCGAAATGCGGTGGAACGGACGACCTGTCCAGGTCGGTTCCCCGGCGCAGGCGCGCCGGCTGGGCATCGGCATGGTATTCCAGCATTTCTCGCTGTTCGACTCACTCACCGTGGCGGAGAACATCGCGCTCGGTATCGACGAGAAGGTCCCGATGCGCGACCTGACGATGCGGATCGGCGAGGTGTCGGCGCATTACGGGCTCGCGCTCGATCCGGGCAGGCACGTGCATACGCTCTCGGTCGGGGAACGCCAGCGGGTGGAGATCGTCCGGTGCCTCCTGCAACACCCGAGCCTCCTCATCATGGACGAGCCTACCTCCGTGTTGACCCCTCAGGAGGCCGACCGTCTGTTCGAGACGCTGCGTCAGCTTGCCTCCGAAGGCGTCACGGTGCTCTACATCTCCCACAAGCTGGAAGAGATCCGCGCGCTTTGCGAGGCGGCCACTGTGCTGCGCGGGGGAAAAGTTGTCGCGACCTGCGATCCGCGCACGGAGACCGCGCGCAGCCTCGCCCAGATGATGATCGGCGGCGAGCTCGTCACCCCCGTCCGGGCGGGGACGGACGAGGCGGGGACCGAACGGCTGGTCGTGAGCAACTTGTCACTCGAATCCGAGCACCCGTTCGGCACGCCGATCCGCAACGTGAGCCTGTCGGTACGCGCCGGCGAGATCCTTGGCATCGCGGGCGTCGCCGGGAACGGCCAGCCGGAGCTTCTCTCGGCGCTGAGCGGGGAGACGCTGTGCCCGAAAGCCGACGCGATCCTGCTCGACGGCCAGCCGGTCGGCCATTTGGGCCCAAGGGCGCGCCGCGCGCGCGGCGTCTGCGTCGTGCCGGAAGAACGTCTGGGCCAAGGCACGGTGCCCGAGATGACGCTGTCGGAAAACGGCCTCCTCAGCGCCTACCTCCGGAGCGGGATGTTGCGGCAGGGGCTTCTCCAGCTGCACGCCATGACCCGCTTCGCGTCGGACATCATCGAAGCCTATAGCGTGATGGCGCCCGGACCGGCGGTCGCGGCGGGGAGTCTGTCGGGCGGCAATCTGCAGAAATTCATCATCGGGCGGGAAATCCTCCAGAACCCGGAGATACTGATCGCGGCGCATCCGACATGGGGGGTCGACGCCGGCGCGGCGGCGGCGATCCAGCAGGCCTTGCTGGACCTCGCCAAGTCAGGCGCGGCGGTCCTGGTCGTTTCCCAGGACCTCGACGAGCTTTTCGCGATCAGCGACCGCCTCGCGGTGATCTGCGAGGGCCGGCTGTCGGCCAGCCGGCTCACCAAGAACACGACCGTCGAACAGGCCGGCCTCCTGATGGGCGGCATGTTCGACGAGACGGGCGAGATCGTCGAGACCCATGCTGCCTAGGCTCGAACCCCGCAGCGGCGTCTCGGCCGCGATGATGCTTCTCACGCCGGCGATCGCCGTGGGCCTGACCCTGATCGCGGGCGTGATCATGTTCGCGGCGCTCGGTTTCGACCCGGGACGCGCGCTCTACACGTTCTTCGTCAAGCCGGTGTCGACCCTTTACGGTGTCTCGGAACTGCTGGTGAAGGCGACGCCGCTCGCGGTCATCGGTATCGGGCTGGCGCTCGGTTTCCGCGCCAATGTGTGGAACATCGGCGCCGAGGGACAGTTCACGCTGGGCGCGATCTGCGGCGGCGGCGTCGCGCTCGCGTTCCACGGCGTCGAGAGCTGGCTGGTGCTACCCGCAATGGCCGTCGCGGGCATTCTCGGCGGTCTGGCGTGGGGCGCCATACCCGCGTTCCTCAGGGTGCGGTTCAACGCCAACGAGATCCTCACGAGCCTGATGCTGACCTATGTGGCGACGCTCTTTCTGAGCTACCTCGTCCATGGACCGTGGCGAGACCCGGAGGGGCTGAACTTCCCGGAGTCGCGCATGTTCGAGAACTCCGCGCTGCTGCCCATTATCCTCGACGAGACCAGGCTCTCCGTCGCCGCGCCGATCGCGCTCCTGATAATCCTCGCCGGATGGGTGGTGCTGAGCCGCGCTTTTCTCGGCTTCCAGATCAAGGTGGTCGGACAGTCACCGGCGGCCGCAAGCTATGCCGGGTTCTCGGAGAAGAGACTGATCTGGACGACGCTCTGCGTCTCCGGCGCGCTGGCCGGCCTGGCCGGCATGTTCGAGGTGGCGGGGCCGATCGGCCAGCTCCATCCCGTCGTGTCGCCGGGCTACGGCTTCACCGCGATCATCGTCGCCTTTCTCGGCCGACTGCACCCGGTCGGGGTGCTGTTCGCGGCTCTCCTGATCGCGCTCAGCTATCTCGGCGGGGAACTGGCGCAGATCGAGCTCAAGCTGCCGCTCGCCCTTACCGGAGTGTTCCAGGGCATGCTGCTGTTCTTCCTGCTCGGGACGGACGTGCTGATCCGATACCGCATCCGTTTCCGCCAGCGCGGCGCGCGCATCGCGCTGCCGCAGGGAGGGTGAGTTGGATACCGCCGCGGCAGTCATCGTCTCCATGATGGCGGCAGCGACGCCACTGCTCTACGCCGCGCTCGGCGAGCTCGTGACCGAGAAGTCCGGCGTCCTCAATCTCGGGGTCGAGGGGATGATGATCACCGGCGCCGTGACGGCCTTCGCCACGGCGACGATCACCGGCAGTTCAGCGGTCGGCATCGTCGCCGGGGCCGCGGCCGCGATGGCATTGTCGCTGATCTTCGCCGTCCTGACCCTTTCGCTGGTCGCCAACCAGGTCGCGACAGGGCTGGCGCTCACCATCTTCGGTATCGGACTCAGCGCGCTGATCGGCCAGGGCTATGTGGGCACGCCGCTTGACGCGCTACCCAAGCTCGACATCCCGGGCATCAGCGACATCGTCTTCATCGGCCCGGTGCTCTTCGGCCACGACTTCCTGATCTATTTTTCCTTCGTCATGGTCGGCGTGGTGGCGTGGTTTCTCTACCGGACCCGTGCCGGGCTGGTGCTGCGCTCGGTGGGCGAGTCCCATGATGCCGCGCACGCGATCGGCTACCCGGTTATCGGCATCCGCTATCTCGCGGTCGCATTCGGGGGCGCGATGGCCGGGGTGGGCGGCGCCTATCTCTCCGTCGCCTATACCCCGATGTGGATCGAGAACATGACGGCCGGAAGGGGGTGGATCGCGCTCGCCCTCGTGGTCTTCGCGACCTGGCGGCCGGGCAGGGTGCTGC
>JAPPHW010000123.1 GCA_028820945.1 Defluviicoccus sp. | reverse complement strand
GCGTCTCGATCCACGAGCGGCCGATCATCAGCCGGCTGATCTCGATGGAGGACCCCAAGGAGATCAAGGAAGGCATGGTCTTCGCGCTGGAGACCTACTGCCCGGCGAAGGACGGCTATTCGGCCGCCCGCATCGAGGAAGAGGTCGTCGTCACCGACGAGGGGCCCCAGATCATCAGCCTCTACCCGGCCGAGGACCTGCCGATCTCCGCCAAATACTGAACCTGACAGGGAGGGAGTCCTTGGCAACGGAAACGACCGCCAGGCCCGATCTCGCCAACGACGATATCGGGGAGGAGGCGCGCCTCGCGCTCTGGCGCTCCCAGCTCGAAATCCGCCATGTCGAGCAGCGCGCCCACGACCTGTTCCTGCAGAACCTCGTCAAGGGGACGGTCCATCTGTCGCTCGGCCAGGAGGCGGTGGCGGCCGGGTTCGCGGTGGCGATGGAGGAGGGCGACTACACGTTCTGCACCTATCGCGGCCACGCCCATACGCTGGCGCGCGGCGCCTCGATGTCGGGCGTCCTCGGCGAGTTGATGGGCCGCGAATGCGGGTTGCTCAACGGCAAGGGCGGCTCGATGCACCTGACCAGCGTCGAGCACGGCGCGATGGGCTCCTACGCCATCATCGGCGCGCATCTGCCGATCGCCATGGGCGCGGCGTGGTCAGCGCAGTACCGCGGCACGAGCCAGGTTTCGGTCTGCTTCTTCGGCGACGGGACCACCAATATCGGCGCCTTCCACGAGGCCCTCAACATGGCGCAGGTGTGGAAGCTGCCGGTGATCTTCGTCTGCGAGAACAATCTGTACATGGAGTACACGCCGATCGGCGACGTGACCGCGGTCGAGCATCCCGCGGCCGACCGCGCGCCGGCCTACGGCATGGAGTCGATCATCGTCGACGGCAACGACGCCGATGCGGTCTTCCGCGTCGCCCGGACCGCCTACGAGAAGGCGCGCTCGGGCGGCGGACCCTCGCTGATCGAGGCCAAGACCTATCGCCAGTGCGGGCATTCGCGCGCCGACCCGGGCGCCTACCGGCCGGACGAGGAGGTCGAGGCATGGCTCGCCCGCGACCCGATCCCGGCCTATCGCAGGCGACTGCTCGATTTCGGATTCGCCGAATCCGCGGTGGACGGGATCGAGGCCGAGGTGCTGGCCGCGGTCGACGCGGCGACGGACGCAGCCAAGGCCTCGCCGCCGCCGCCGCCCGACATCCTGGAGACCGAGGTCTACGCCGATGGAGGCGCGGCATGGCGGAACTGACCTGCCGCGAGGCGGTCGCGGCGGCGATCGCCCAGGAGATGCGGCGCGACCCCTCGGTGGTGTTCCTCGGCGAGGACATCGGCGCGGCGGGCGGCGTGTTCAAGACCACGGTCGGGCTGTTCGAGGAGTTCGGCCCGGACCGGGTGCGCGACACGCCGATCTCCGAGCAGGCGATCATCGGCGCCGCGATGGGCGCGGCGATGACCGGGCTGAGGCCGATCGCCGAGCTCATGTTTTCCGATTTCTTCGCCGTCTGCTGGGACCTCGTGGCCAACGAGATCGCCAAGTCGCGCTACATGACCAACGGCCAGGTCTCCTTCCCGCTGGTGATCCGCAGCGCCAATGGCGGCGGCGCCCGGTTCGGCGCCCAGCACTCCCAGGCGATCGAGAACTGGGCGATGATGATCCCGGGGCTGAAGGTCGTCGCCCCGTCCAATCCGGCCGACATCGTGGGGCTTCTCGCGGCGTCGATACGCGATCCGGACCCGGTGGTCTTCTTCGAGCAGAAGTCGCTCTACGGTACCAAGGGGCCGGTTCCGGACGGCGAGCATGTCGACGCGCTCGGCACCGCAAAGACCGTGCGCGAAGGCTCCGATGCCACGATCGTCGCGCTCGCCGCCATGGTGCCGCGCGCCGCGGAAGCGGCCGACCGGCTGGCCGAGGAAGGAATTTCCTGCAAGGTGATCGACGTCCGGACCCTGGTGCCGCTGGATACGCGGACGATCCTCTCCGCCGTCTCGGAGACCGGCCGGCTGTTCACCGTCGAGGAGAACCCGCGCCTCTGCGGCTGGGGCGCGGAGATTTCCTCGATCGCAAGCGAGGAGTGCTTCTACGACCTCGACGGGCCGATCGTCCGCATAACCACGCCCCACATCCCTCTGCCGTCCGCCGACAACCTCGAGGATCTGGCGCTGCCCTCGGTCGAGCGGATCGCGGAGACCGTCCGCGTCAACATGGGCTGAGGGCGCGATGGACGTGGTGATGCCGCAGCTCGGCGAGACCGTGACCGAAGGGACGGTCATCGCCTGGCACAAGGCGGCGGGCGAACCGGTCAAGGCGAACGAAGTGCTGTTCGAGGTCTCGACCGACAAGGTCGACACCGAGGTGCCGGCGCCCGCCGACGGCGTGCTCTCGGAAATCCTGGTGGAAGCGGGGGCGACGGTCCCGGTGGGCACCCGGCTCGCGGTGATCGGCGGCGCCGGGGAGTCCGCTGGCGCTTCGGGCTCGGTGACAACCGTACCGGCGGGTACGGCGGTCGCGAGCCGTTCGATCCCGCTCGACTCGGTCCCGCGAAAGGACTCCGGCGGCCGCCCGCTATCGCCGGCGGTGCGGCGGCTGATCGCCGAGCACGGGCTGGACCCGGCCGCGATCTCCGGCACGGGCAGGGACGGCCGCATCACGCGCCAGGACGTCGAGGCCCTGCTCGCTCCCGAGCCGGCGGAGTCCGACCTCGTCCCGCTCAGCCGGATGCGCAAGCAGATCGCCGAGCACATGGTGCGTTCTAAGGCGACGAGTGCGCACGTGCTCCAGGCCGTCGAGGTCGATTTCCATGCCGTCGACCGGGCCCGCGGCCGGCACGGCGAGGCGTGGAAGGCGAAGGAGGGCTTCTCGCTCAGCTACCTGCCCTTCATCGCGCACGCGGTGTGCCGGGCGATCCCCGATTTCCCGCACGTCAACGCCAGCATCGAGGGCGACAATCTGCGCATCCACGGCCGCGTGCATCTCGGGATCGCGGTCGATCTCGGCCCCGGCGGGCTGATGGTGCCGGTGATCCGCGACGCGCAGGCGATGGACCTGCCCGCCCTCGCCCGCGCCATCCGCAAGGCGGCCGCCGCCGCGCGGGACGGCTCGATCGGGCCGGACGACCTCGCCGGCGGCACCTACACGATCTCGAATTCGGGCACCTTCGGCACGCTGATCACCGCGCCGATCATCAACCAGCCGCAGGTGGCCATCCTCTCGACCGACGGGGTGAGCAAGAAACCGGCGGTCGTGGAGACCGAGGCGGGAGACGCAATCGCCATCCGCCCCATCGGCGTGCTCGCGCAATCCTTCGACCACCGCGCCATCGACGGCGCCTACTCCGCCGGTTTCCTCGCCCGGGTACGCGAGATCCTGGAAAGAACGGATTGGGACGCGGCGCTGGGGTAGCGATGGAGACCCCACGATGCAGGCGATCTACCCGATGACCAGCGGCAAAATGAGGATCGGCAGCCGCCAGCCCTCCCGCACGTTGGGCATCGCGGTCCGGTCCGCGCGGTTCCTGTCGCGTGGCATCCGCGAGGCCATGCGCTCGGACGGGGCGGTGGACTTCGGCGACAACAACCGCGAAGACAACGCTCCCGACGCCACCGCGCGTGTCGCGATCGCTCCGCCCGGAGTTGCCGGTCGTCGTTTGCTTTACCGGGACTCGTTTGTGGGTTAGCGTCCGCCTCCGATACGGAGGCACCGGTCATGGCTAGCGACGGCAATACCCCCGTCCTGACACTGGAGCTCGGCCCCGACAAAGTGCCCGTTCACGAATTCGAAAGCATCGTGAAAGCCTTTGCCGGGCTGTTGGACGACATCTCGGAAGAGGCCTTCGGAGACGCCAAGGCGGCTGGCTGGCAGATTTCCGTTGACAAAGGCAGCGTTCAACTCGCCGCCGACTTGCCTTCTCGGAACGACCCGGCAAGCGTCGCGCTCGTTCATGCGGCCGTTCTCGAACCGCGGCATCGGGTCAGGCGGAGCCTGCGAGCATTCCCGCGCCGCATCCCCGCGACGCGGCTCTTGGTCGGCGAGGAGCGGCATGACGCCCTAAAGGACCTGCATAAGGAAACGGAACGTCATCCGAGCCAGTCAGTCGAATACGGCACCGTGGAGGGCACTCTCGATACCCTGAGCGTGCGGGGTGGATTTCACTTCACTATCTCCGAACCGATTTGGAACATGGCCGTTCGCTGCACCGTGCCGGAGACCCTTGTCGAAACGATGCGCGGTCTGTGGAGACAGCGTGTCGCGGCTCACGGGCTGGTGCGATACGACCAAGCCGGACTTCCGACCAGTATCCGGGCGGACGAGGTCGAGTCGTTCCCTTACGACGAAACGCCGATAGAGGAGTTTCGCGGGCTGCTCGCTTCGGATTGATGGTCGAGCGCCGGTATTGGGACTCGGACTGCTTCCTTGGCTGGCTGCAGGATGAGCCGGGGAAGGTCGATCCATGCGGGGCGGTCTTGGCCCTGTGCGAGCGACGAGGACGAGGAACGGTTCAAGGATACCCTGAAGCGGATCGTGCCGAAGAAGGACTGCGCCCCTGCCCGCAAGTGAGCAATCGGGCGGCGCGACGCGGTGCCGTGCGGACCCGAATTCGGTTGTCCGAGGCACGAGGGACGGCTTTAGGCTATTCGCCGACCGCTCCGAGGAACGCCCACGTCATCACGGCGACGAAGGCCAGGATCGCGACCCAGCCCCACCGCGGGGGACGATAACCGATCTCCCAGCGTCCGTGCCTTCCCTTAGCAATAAGTACACGCATGGATATCGAACTTCTCGAGGAATTCAGCAGGACGACGCTGATCAGCTACATGCAGAAGCGGCAAGACAAACTGGGGCCGCGGGGCGGTCGCCGCGACGGACGGACGATGATGGCCGCACTGAGGCGGTTCCAGGGTCCGGACAAGGTCAAGGTACCGTACAAGGCGAAGTAGCCGTCAGCCCTTCGGATAGTACATGACCGGAGTTTGGGTACCGGGTTTGCGGAACCCTACCGGCCACTTCTTGTCGCGATAGCGTTCGAAGACGGCACCGGACAGCACCTCGGTTCCGTTGAAACCCAAGCGTCCCTCTTCTCCGTCCAGCTCGCTGTCGTACCAGTCATCGGGACGGAATACACCGATGCATAGATTCCGATTCATAGCGAGGACGTACTGAACCGTGCTCGCCCTTTTTCGTGCAAGTCTCCAGTGGCCCTTTACGGCGGCATAGACGTCGTTCCTGGTCTCTCGTAGGGTGCTGTCCTTGATAACTATGAATAACAGACGGTGATTCTCGTTGAGTACCATCGGTTCGGCGGCATACCGCCGTTCGATCTGTCGGGCCGTCATCGGTCCACGGCCCACGCCGATCCCGCTCATGTCGTTCTTCAGGTCGTCGATGTAGTCGATCAGACACGCCTCAACCTCCAGCGCCGTGTTCTCGTCCATCCCATGTCGATGGACGACGTGGATCACATCGTATCCGGCGTTCCTGATCTCCTTGATTCTCTGAACCTTTGCGGTGAGACGTTCCTCGTCCGTTTCTAGGTTGAGCACGTCGTTGACATGAGCGAACAATCGGTCGTCCTTTCCCTTGCCCACGTAGAAGGTCTGGCAGTTCCTAGGGTCGATTAGTAGGTAGACGTAGTAGTTCAGTTCCTTCCACACACCCGGTGAGAAGCCCCTCACGTCCGCCTCCGACGCTGCCTCGGTCCCCGGCGCGGGTGCCGGGCCGTGTCAATGTCACAGGCGTGTGCGATGTCCCGCCTGTTCGCCGGACGCCGGCGATCGAGCCGGCGTCGCGACTCTCGGCTCTTGTATTGTATTGGACGGGCGACCCGACTTCAGCGGGTGCGCCTGTGAATATTGACGGCGGGGAGCGTAGGAGCCGTGTCCGGGGTCCGTCAAGCGGCCTTCGGACCCCGTGCGCCGCTCGGCAGTCCGTTGTCGACGGTAAGGTCGCGATGCATCGGCCACCGTCCGACCATCCCGGCGGCGAGGTGCGTCATCCGGTCCTCGGTGCTCATGTCGCGCATGTTGTGCCGCGCCGCTTCTTCCCGCCGACATAGGTCTCGTCCGCCTCGACGTTTCCCCACAGGCTTAACCACGACAACGGAAGCGGCCAACTCAGAATGTGCTCGACAGTGATATAATGCCGTCCTCCCCGGTGACGGTCTTCGCCAAGAACGAGAGAGCGAACCTGTCGCGGAGCGAACAGACGTCGGCCGTGGCGCTGAGCAAGAAGATACTCGCGGCATATGGAGGCCAGCCATGACCGCATACGAGAGCGTGAAAAAGGGGCTGGAGGAGGCGCTCGCCTTCGCCCACGGCAAGACCGAAGGCGCCAGGGTGCACGAAATCGAGTTGCCGGATATCGACGTGGTTCGTATCCGCCGTCGAACCAGGCTGTCGCAATGCGAATTCGCACGGAGCATCGGCGTGGCGAAGGGGACGCTTCCGAACTGGGAGCACGGACGGCGACGGCCGACCGGGCCGGCGCGGGTGCTGCTCGCGCTGATCTCGAAAAGGCCTTCGGCGGTTCAGGAATTGTTACGGTAACCTCACCCGTTGGGTCCCTCGACGACGTATTTTTCGGATTTGCACGGGCGTATGAATGATCCGGATTTTTCGACCTTTCCTGCTGTGTTGTTTTCCCGCGGCCGTTCTGTTCGCCCTCGCCGGCGATCCGAGGGCGGACGCGCGGCAGGGCGCCCCCGTGGACGAGGCAGGCAGGCATTGCACCTTCCGGGTGGAGTCCGGCGGCGTGGTGATGCAACCGGTCGCGCGCCTGCCGGTCGTCATGCACCTTGCGCCCGATCTGCCGCGCGCGATACGCGACATCGCAATCGAGGCGATGAAACGGTGGAATCGCGGTTGGGCGGCCTACCTCATGGCCGGGTACGCGGGCGACCCGTTCGGCACAGGCAATACCGACGTGGGCGCGGTTTCCCTGCGATTGTTCGGATGGCGGTCTTCCGAAATAAGGCTGGCGGCCGCGGACGATGGCGTGAATGTTATCGTGCTGTCGGACGGCGCGCCGGCAAGACGAATGGCGAGCACCCCGATTTCATGGAATTCCAGGCCTCGGGTTTCCGCGTCTCCGGGCGACCGCCATATCCGCAGCCCGATAACCGACGCCGACATCGAGATATACATGCACCGGCGGCCTCGCGTGAATTACGGTGACGGGCCGCCGGGCAGAAGAGAAATCGATGCGTTAAGCGTCATGGCTCATGAATTGGGACATGTGCTGGGGTTGGGGCACCTGGATGCGGGGGAAGACACCGTCATGACATTTCCCCTCAGGGAAGGCGTAAGAGTCCTGCCGTCGGCGAGGGATTACGATAATCTCATGTGCGTTTATGCTGCGGGTTTGCGCCATCGCTACGGCGACGGCGGCCCGGTTCGCTGAAACCGGAAAAGACCGGGCTTTATAAAATATGCGCGCGATCGTCATGGAGAGGTTCGGCGGACCGGAAGTGCTCAGGCTTGCCGAGGTACCGATGCCGAAACCGGCGCCGGACGAGGTGACGGTGGCGATCGAGGCGGTGTCGATCAACCGCAGCTTCGACCTGCTGGTCAGGCGCGACGGCAACAATCGCAACATCGTCCTGCCGCACGTGCTGGGCGCCGATCCAGCGGGCACGATCTCGGCGGTGGGAGACGGCGTGGACGAATTCTCGCCCGGCGACCGGGTGGCCGTTTCCTCGACTATCCGCTGCGGAAACTGCCGCGAGTGCGTCGACGGGGACGAGGCCGCGTGCCGGGCCCCGGTCATGATCGGCGTCCATCGCTGGGGCGGGTATGCTGAGCAGGTCGTCGTGCCGGCAGCCAGCGCCCATCGCATTCCGGACGGGATTTCCGCCGCCGATGCCTGTGTCGTCCTCCGGCACGCCCCGGCCGCCTACAATCAGCTGATCGACAAGGCCGCTCTCCGGCCGGACGAATGGGTGCTGGTGATGGGCGCGGCCGGCGCGCTGGGCAGCTTCTGCGTCCAGGTGGCCAAGTCGCTCGGCGGCCGGGTGATCGCCGCGGCGGGCTCCGACGGAAGGGTCGAGGCGGCGCTCGCGCTCGGCGCGGATCGCGGCGTCAACTATCGTGCGGAGAACCTGGCGGACGCCGTCCGCCGGCTCACCGGCGGCGAGGGGGTGGACGTGGTGTGCGAGAACATCGGCGATCCCGTCCTCTGGGACGGCGCCTTCGACAGCATGGCCCAGCGCGGGCGGCTGGTCACGATGGGCGCGCATGGCGGCGGCAAGGTCTCGTTGGACGTCCGCAAGCTCTATTCGAAGCGGCTTCGGCTGATCGGATCGGCCGGGGTGACGGAGAAAAACACCGAAGACGCGTTCTCCGCCGCCGCCCGGGGCGACCTCGTGGCGCTGATCGATTCGGTCCACCCGCTGGAGGCCGCGGCCGCGCAGCACCGCCGGCTGGAAGAGGACCGTTCGGCGATCGGCAAGGTGATCCTCGATCCCACCATGGCGGCGTAGGAGGCGCGCATGCCCGTCGAACCTTTGCTCCCCGTGACGCTCGGCAACGGCCGGGTCCGCTACGCGCCGGGGATGCGCGCGGGCTCCTGGGTGTTCGCGACCGGCCACATGGCGCAGGATTACGGGCACGGCATCGCCGCCTCGGTGCTGCGGGAAGGCGCGCCCAATGCCGCAGGCCCCAAGTCGGCCCGCGAGGCGGCGCGCGTGTTCGACAATGTCGAGGCGGTGCTCGCGGCCGGCGGGTCCGCGCTCGACCGGGTCGTCCGCACCGACCAGTACTACACCGCCGTCGCCATGGTGCCGCCCTACCAGGCCGAGCGGCGGCGGCGCTTCGGCGCGTCGATCCCGCCCAGCACGTCGATCGTCCAGCAGGGGCTGCTGCTGCCGGGCGCCGCGCTCGACCTCCAAATCGTCGCGGTCGCCGGGGACGGCCCGCCAGTCGAGCATATCGACCACGAAACGCTCAGCGGCCAGCCGGCCTCGGGCTATTCGGCGGCGCTCACGGCGGGCGATTTCGTCTTCGTGCCGGGCAACACGGCGACGGCGGTCGCGGGGGAGGAGGCGCGCAACGGGGTCGCCGCCGATGCCCTGATCGCGCAGGGCCAGCTCTGGGGCGGCGAGCGGCTCAGGCTGGAGACCGCCTTCATCGTCGAACGACGGCTGTTCCCCTCCCTCGACCTCGCGGGGCTAGGCCCGGCGGATGTCGTCAAGGCGCAGATCTACCTCACCGATCCCGAGGACTGCGCGGTCGTCCACGACGTCTGGGCGGAGCATTTCGGCGCCGGGGCCGCGGTTTCGGTGATCCCCTGCGCACCGCGCGGCCTGGTGATCAAGGACGGCAGGATCGAGATCAACATCCTCGCCCACCGCGACGGCGGGGCGGTCAAGGAAGTCGTCGAGGCCGGCGTGGCGACGATTTTTGCCGGCCAGGCGGAGGCGGTGCGCTGCGGCGACCTGCTGTTCCTCTCCGCTCTGATGGCGGCGGACGGGGAAGGTCCGCTCACGGCGCCGGACCCGCGCCAGCCCCATTTCGGCGACCGGGCGGGCGACGAGGCCGACGCGATCCTGGACGCCGCCGCCCGGATCTGCGAAGCGGCGGGCACGTCGCTGGAAAACGTCGTCAGAGTGCAGCAGTTTCACACCGACATCGCCGATTTCTATCCGGTGCACCGAGCCTGGCAGCGCCGCCTCCCCGGCCGGCCGATCCCGTTCTCGGCGATCGAGGTTCCGGGCCCGCTTCCGGTGCCGGGCTGTTCCGTGATGATGGATCTCTGGGTTTACGCACCTTAACCGAAAAGGAGAGCGTCGATGCGCATCGCCGTACCGGACATGATCTCGAACTCCTACTTCCCGGCGATCTCGGCGGTCGAGCTCGGCGATTTCGCCGAACAGGGGCTCGACGTGAGCCACGAGCTGATCTACCCCGTCGACAAGTGCTACGGGGCGCTGCGCGACGGCGAGGTCGACCTCATCGGGGGCTCGGCGCATGCCGTGCTCTCCGCCTTCCCGCGCTGGGAGGGGGCGAAGCTGCTCTGCGCGCTGTCCCAGGGGATGTACTGGTTCCTCGTCATGCGCGCCGACGAGGGCCATGCGCGGGGCGACCTCGGCGC
>JAPPHW010000390.1 GCA_028820945.1 Defluviicoccus sp. | reverse complement strand
ATGTCGCTCGCGCGGGCGGAAAACCGCGACGCCTTCGCGGCCGACGAGGAAGCCTATATGGCGCGGTGGGATCTGAGCGCCGACGAGAAGGAGGCCATTCGCGAACGCGACTGGCGCAGGATCATGGATGAGCTCGGCGGCAACATCTACATGATCATCAAGATCGGCACCGTGACCGGGCACGGGCTCTACCAGATCGGCGCCCACCAGCGCGGCGAGACCTACGAGGAGTTTCTCGCCACGCGCAACGCTTCGGGGGCGCGCTAGGCCATGGCACGGATCGTCGCCGGTATCGGCACCTCGCACGTCCCCTCGATCGGCGTCGCCTACGACCAGGGACGCACCCAGGAACCGGCCTGGAAGCCGCTGTTCGACGCCTACGAGCCGGTCAAGTCCTGGCTGCGCGACGAGGTCAGGCCGGACATCGCCATCGTGGTCTACAACGACCACGGCAGCTCGTTCTTCTTCGACAAGTACCCGACCTTCGCGATCGGCGCTTCCGACCTCTACCCGGTCGGCGACGAGGGCTGGGGCCGCCGGCCGCTGCCCGACTTTCCGGGCGACGCGGCGTTCTCCTGGCATTTGTCCGAATCGCTGGTTTATGACGAGTTCGACATGACGGTGTGCCAGGAGCTCGCCGTCGAGCACGGCTTCATGGTGCCGATGCATCTCTGCTTCGACCACGATCCGGGCTGGGCGGTGAGGACGGTGCCGCTCGCGGTCAACGTGATCCAGCACCCGCTGCCGACCGCCGCGCGCTGCTGGAAGCTGGGCGAGGCCATCCGGCGCGCGGTCGAAACCTATGCGGGCGACGAGCGCGTCGTCGTTCTCGGCACCGGCGGCATGTCGCACCAGTTGAACGGCGCACGGTTCGGCCACCTGAACCCGGATTGGGACAATTCCTGGCTCGACCGGATCGAATCCGACCCGGCGGCGCTGATGGCGCTGACCCATCAGGACATCATGGAAGCGGCGGGCGCCGAGGCGGTCGAGCTGATCATGTGGCTCACGATGCGCGGCGCGCTCTCCGAAGGCGCGCGCCGGGCGCACCGCAACTACTACGCGCCGATGACGACGGGGATGGGGCTGATCGCGCTCGAAGACGGGGCGTGAGCCGGAAAGCGGCGGGATGGCGCGGAAGACCGTAATCACCGGGGGCAGCGGCCGGCTCGGCACCAAGACCGTCGAGGCTATGCTGGCCGCGGGGTACGAGGTGCTCAACCTCGACGCGGTCCGGCCGCGCGAGAAGCTCTGCGAATCCTGGGCCGCGGACCTCACCCGGTCGGGCGACCTGTTCGAGGCGCTCGACGGCGCGGACTCGGTGATCCATCTCGCCGCATACCAGTCGGACAGCGAGGCCGCCGACAGCGTCGTCTTCGGCAACAACGTGACGTCGTCCTACAACGTGCTGCGGGCGGCGGCGCAGACCGGCGTCCGGCGCGTGGTGATGGCCTCCAGCATCGCCGCCTACGGCTTCATCTACGCGCCCGAGATATGGGATCCTGACGTTTTGCCGCTCGACGAGGACTATCCCTGCCGGCCGCTTGACTGCTACGCGCTGTCGAAGGCGTTCGGCGAGCGGCTGGCGGACTCCTTCGTCGCGACGAGCGGCATGACCGTCGCGAGCCTCCGCATCTCGGGCGTCAACTTCGACTCGACCTATCTCTCGTTCCGGGAACGCTGGCGCGACCCGGCGCGGCTTCTCGGCGGGTTCTGGGCCTATGTCGACGCGCGCGACGCGGCGGAGGCCTGCCGCCTCGCGGCCGAGGCGGATATCGACGGCCACCGGGTCTTCAACATCGCCGCCGCGACCAGCCACAACCCGACGCCGACCGAAGAGCTGGTGCGCCGGTATTTTCCGGGCACGCGGATCCGGGACGGCATGACGGGGTGCTGGGGCGGGCTCGACGTCGCCCGCGCGCGCGACGAGCTCGGCTTCGAGACGACGCACCGCTGGCAAGACTATCTGCGGCCGGACGGCACGCCGGTCGACACGGGGACGGAACCATGAAATTCGAACGCATCAGGAGTCCCATCTCGCCGGAACTCGGCCCGGAATCGCTCTCCAACTGCAAGAAGGTCGGCGACCAGGTGTTCATCTCCGGGCTGCTCTCCTGGGACGAGAACCAGAACGTGATCGGCGTCGGCGACGCCTACGTCCAGGCGAGGAACATCTTCGCCCAGATGCAGTCGCTGATGGAGGCGGCGGGCGGCAAGATGAACGACGTCGCCAAGATCACCATGTTCACCACCGACATGCGCCACCAGCCGGACATCTGGAGGGCGCGGCGCGAGTTCTTCACCGGCGACTTCCCGTGCTCGACGCTGGTCTGCGTCTCGCACCTGTTCAAGCCGGAGGCGGTGATCGAGATCGAGGCCGTCGGCGTGATCGGCGCCGGGGAAGACTGACCGGCCGGAACCGCAGGGAGAAATTCCGTGGACAGTTTACTGATCGCCGTCGCGGTGGGACTCGTCGTCTGGATGCTGATGCGCCGCGCGGCCTATGCGCGGGCGCGCCGCCAGTTCGCCGCGCGGCAGAACGCGCCGGCGGCCGGCGACGCCGCGGAGCAGCCGGGCGACGCGAAATCCATGCCGCGGATCGGGGTTCCCGGCACCATCACCCGCGCCCAGATGGCCGAGCTCCGGGCTCACAATTTCGAGCCCATGCGCCAGTGGAGCAAGGAAGAGGCGCAGCTGATCCTCGACACGGTCGTCTATTTCCGCGCCGTGATCCTGGACGAGACGGGCGACGACCACCCGCCGCTCGAGGTGCAGAACAGGCTCCTGAGCTTCATCCTCACCGACGAGGAGTTGCGGGACACGGTTCAGGAATGGAGCCTCAACCGCACCCGCGAGGAGGAGGAGGCCGGGCGCATAATCCTGCCCCGCGACGAGACCTACGAGCGCGTCGCGGACGAGATCGCCGATCTCTGGGAGGACGGAACCGGAGACGAATGACCGGCGGGTTGAAGACCGGAGATTTCGACTTCGACCTGCCCCAAGGCGCCATCGCCGACCGGCCGGCCGTGCCGCGCGAGGCGGCGAGGCTGCTGGAGGTGGGCGCGTCCCTCAGCGACCGCACCGTCGCGGACCTGCCGAATTTGTTTCGCGCGGGCGACGTTATGGTCGTCAACGATACCAAGGTCATCCCGGCCCGCATCGTCGGCACGCGCGGGCGGGCACGCGTGGAAGCGACGCTGCTGCGGCCGCTCGACCGCACCGCGGAGGGGGAAATCTGGAGCGCGCTCGCCCGCCCGGCGCGGCGGCTGCGAGCGGGCGACGTGCTGGAGGTGGCGGACGACTTTCGCGCGGAAGTCCTGGGCCGCGCCGAGGGCGGCGAGGTGCGGTTCCGCTTTCTTCCGGGAACCGACGTGCTCGCGGCGCTCGACGAACATGGCGGCACCCCCCTGCCGCCCTATATCGAGCGGCCGGAGGGGACCGACGCGCGGGACCGGGACGACTACCAGACCGTTTACGCTCGGAACCCCGGCGCGGTCGCGGCGCCGACGGCGGGGCTTCATCTGACCGAGGGGCTGCTCCGCCGGATCGAGGATCGCGGCGTGGAGATCGCGGTCGTCACCCTCCATGTCGGCGCCGGAACTTTCCTGCCGGTCAAGGCCGAGCGCATCGAAGACCACCGGATGCACGCCGAATGGGGCGAGATTTCGGCCGAGGTCGCGGGTGCGATCCGGCAACGTCGGAAAGCCGGCGGCCGCGTGGTGGCGGTGGGCACCACCTCGCTCCGCCTGCTGGAATCCGCGGCGGACGAGAACGGAGCGGTCGGGGCGTTCCGCGGCGACACGGACCTCTTTATCGTGCCGGGCTACCGGTTCCGCGCCGTCGATGCGCTGCTGACCAACTTCCACTTGCCGCGCTCGACGCTGTTCATGCTGGTGGCGGCGTTTTCCGGGCTCGCGCGGATGAAGGCGGCCTACGCGCACGCGGCTGAGACGGGCTACCGGTTCTATTCCTACGGCGACGCGACCTTCCTGCACCGCGCGGAGGTCGCCTGATGGGGGTCCGGTTCTCGATCCTGGCGCGGGACGGGGAGGCGCGGACCGGGCTGCTGGAGACCGCCCACGGAACCGTGCGGACGCCCGCCTTCATGCCGGTCGGAACCGCCGGCACCGTCAAGGGGATGATGCCCGACGCGGTGGCCGAGGCGGGCGCCGACATCGTTCTCGCCAACACCTATCATCTGATGCTGCGCCCGGGCGAGGACACCGTCGGGGCGCTGGGGGGTCTGCACCGCTTCATGAACTGGTCGGGGCCGATCCTCACAGACTCCGGCGGCTATCAGGTAATGTCGCTCGCTGAGCGCCGGACCGTCGCGGAGGAGGGCGTCGTCTTCCGCTCCCATATCGACGGCACCCGCCACGACCTTACGCCCGAACGCGCGGTGGCGATCCAGCACCGCCTCGGCAGCGACGTGACGATGGTGCTGGACGAATGCACGACCTTTCCCGCGACCGTCGACGAGGCGGCGGATTCGATGCGGCTCTCGATGCGCTGGGCCGCGCGATCCAAGGCGGCGTTCCGCGAGCGTCCCGGCCACGGGCTGTTCGGCATCGTCCAGGGCGGCGTCTACGGCGACCTGCGGCGCGAGTCGGCCGGGACGCTGATCGACATCGGCTTCGACGGCTATGCGGTGGGCGGGCTCGCCATCGGGGAAGGCCAGGACACCACCTTCGGCGTGCTCGACGAGACCGTGCCCTCGCTCCCAGCCGACGCGCCGCGCTACCTGATGGGCGTCGGCACGCCGTCCGATATCGTGGGTGCCGTCCGGCGCGGTATCGACATGTTCGACTGCGTGATCCCGACCCGGTCGGGCCGCACCGGGCGGGGCTACACGAGCGCCGGCACGATCAACATCCGCAACGCGCGCCATGCCGACGACCCGGCGCCCATCGATGCCGATTGCCCCTGCCCCGCCTGCGCCGGCTACAGCCGCGCCTATCTGCACCATTTGTTCCGGGCGAAGGAGATGCTGGGGCCCATCTTGCTCACCACCCACAATATCCACCGATACCAGCTTCTGATGGCCGGGCTGCGCGAGGCGATAGAAGCCGGGACGCTGGCGGAATTCGCCGCGCCTTGACCGGCGTCGCGCTCCGCGAACGGATCCGCGAGCGCGCGCTCGCCGAGGGATTCGACGCCGTGGGGTTCTGCGAGGCGGCGCTGGGCGCGGGGGCGAAGCGGGACCTCGCCGGCTTCATCGAGGCCGGTCACCACGGCGACATGGGCTGGCTCGCCGCCAACGAGGAGCGGCGGGGCGACATCGCGCGGCTCTGGCCGGAGGCGAAATCCGCGGTCGTGGTGGGCCAGAATTACGGCCCGGCCGCCGATCCGCTGGCGGCGCTCGAACGGCGCGACCGGGGCACGGTCTCGGTCTACGCCCAGGGGCGCGACTACCACGACGTGATGAAGAAGAAGCTGCGCGCGGTGGCGCGCTGGATGCACGAAACGCTCGACTGCGAGGTCAAGCTGTTCGTCGATACCGCTCCGGTGATGGAAAAGCCGCTCGCCCAGCGAGCCGGCGTCGGCTGGCAGGGCAAGCACACCAACCTCGTCTCGCGGGAGTTCGGTTCGTGGCTGTTCCTGGGCGAGATCCTGACCTCGCTGGACCTCGCGCCGGATGCGCCGGAGACCGACCGCTGCGGCTCCTGCCGGCGCTGCCTCGACGTCTGCCCGACCGACGCCTTCCCCGCGCCCTACCGGCTCGACGCCACGCGCTGCATCTCCTACCTGACGATCGAGCACAAGGGGCACATCGCGCCGGAGTTCCGCGCCGCCATGGGAAACCGGATCTACGGCTGCGACGACTGTCTGGCCGTCTGCCCATGGAACAAGTTCGCGAGCCTGGCGGCGGAGCCGGCGCTCTACCCGAGGATGGAGCTCACCGCGCCGAGGCTCGCCGAATTGGCGGCGCTCGACGACGCATCCTTCCGCGCGCTCTTCTCGAAGTCGGCGGTCAAGCGGCTCGGGCGCGACCGCTTCGTCCGCAATGCGATGATCGCCATCGGCAACAGCGGCGAGCCGGGCCTTGCGGCGAGCGCCGAAGCGGCTCTCGACGATCCTTCACCGCTGGTCCGCGCGATGGCGGTCTGGGCGCTGTCGCGGCTCCTGCCCGCCGCAGCGTTCGCCCGGCTGCGGGAGCGCCGCCGCGCCGAGGAGGATGACGAGACGGTTCGGTCGGAATGGGATGGGTGCTAGATTGCCGCCCATGACGGACCCGCGACAGACCCTGGACCGGCGGCTCTCGGTGGCGCCGATGATGGACCGGACGGACCGGCACTGCCGCTATTTCCTGCGGCTGCTGGCGCCCCGGACGCTGCTCTATACCGAGATGATCCCGGCGGGCGCGATCCTGCACGGCGACCGCGAGCGTTTCCTCGGCTTCGACCCGGCGGAACATCCCGTCGCGCTGCAAGTGGGCGGCAGCGACCCGGAGGAGCTCGCCCGCTGCGCCGCGCTCGGCGAGGCGTGGGGCTACGACGAGATAAACCTCAACCTCGGCTGCCCCAGCGAACGGGTGAGCCGGGGCGGGTTCGGCGCAAGGCTGATGCTGGAACCGGCGCTGGTCGCGGATTGCGTGGCGGCGATGCGCGAGGCGACCGCGCAGCCTGTCACGGTCAAGATCCGGATCGGCGTCGACGATTGCGACGATTACGGCCATTTCGCGGGCTTCGTCGACCGGATCGCGGCGGCCGGGGTCGGCGTGTTCATCGTCCATGCGCGCAAGGCGCTGTTGTCCGGACTGAGCCCGAAGGAGAACCGCGAGATCCCGCCGCTCCATTACGAATTCGTCCACCGGCTCAAGGGGGAGCAGCCGGAGTTGACGGTCGTCATCAACGGCGGCTTCACGACGAAGGATGACGCGCTGCAACAGATCGGCCCGACGGATGGCGTCATGCTCGGCCGCGCCGCCTACGACAACCCGTTCCTGCTGGCGGAAATCGAGGCCGCGCTGCACGACGCCGCGCTCCCGCACCGCGCCGAAGCGATAGACGCCTATGCCGGTTACGTGGACGCGCGGCTCGCCGACGGCGTGCCGCTCTGGCGCATGACGCGCCACGTGCTCGGCCTCTATCAGGGGATCCCGGGCGCCCGCGCGTGGCGGCGGACGCTCGCCGAGGGCGCGCGCCGCCCGGGCGCCACCGGCGCGCTGCTCCGCCAGGCCTTGCGGCTGGTCGAGCGTCCCGACCGCATCGCCGCCTGACCCGGAACCGGGAGACCGATATGGCCGTCACGATCTATCACAACCCGCGCTGCAGCAAGTCGCGGGCGACGCTCAAGCTGCTGGAGGAGCGCGGCGTCGACTGCGAGATCGTCGAATACCTCAAGACCCCGCCCGACGCGGCGACGCTCGACGGCTTGCTGATCGGGCTGGGCATGGAGCCGCGCGACCTGATGCGGAAAAAGGAAGCGCCCTACAGGGAGAACGCGCTCGACGACGAAGGCCTGAGCCGGGAAGCCCTGATCGCCGCCATGGTCGCCGACCCGATCCTGATCGAGCGCCCCATCGTGGTCAGCGGCGGCAAGGCCGCGCTTGGCCGCCCGCCCGAGGCGGTGCTGGAGATTCTCTGAGGGCAGGGGTGGGGCCGTTACCCGCTCCCGATCACCGCGACGCACTCGATCTCGACCAGCAGCCCGTCCTGCAGCAGCTTGGGCGAGGTGACGGCGGTCGAGGCCGGCATGTTGCCGGTGAACGCCTCCGACCGGCCCTTCGAGTACTCGGCGTAGCGGTCGATATCGGTCAGGAAGGCCTGGATCTTGACCACGTCGTCCATCGTCGCCCCGGCCTCTTCGAGCACCTCTTTCATGTTGGCGAACGTCTGTCGCGTCTGAACGAGCATGTCGTCCTCGCCGACGATGTTTCCGTCCGGATCCCAAGCGACGATGCCCGAAACCCAGACCGTGTCCCCGACCTTGATGGCGGAGTGGAACGGGAATTTCCTCGCCCACGGCCAGTCGACGTCGATCTCTTCACGCTTCGGCATTCTGTCCTCCTGTCTGCGGTTTCGCGTTATTCCGCCGCCTCTTGCAGGCCTTCGGCGGCGATGAACTTGTCGATCAGGGCCCGCGCCGCGATGAGACCCGCATCCGCGTTGGTCGCGACGATGGGCCGGTCGTCCCAGTTGGCCTGCTGCAGCTCCAGCACCTCCCAGTCCTGCTGGAAGGCCTTCATCACCTGGCGGAAGTGGAGCTCGGTGCGTTCCTCGGTGATCGGCTTGAGGTTGCAGGCGTTCGACCAGAAATAGTGGCAGCTCGTCTCGGTCTCCGGCGTGATGAAGTTGAGGTTGCGGAAGGCGAACCCGCCCTCGGGCTCGGGGTGGTCGATGGAGGCGAACCCGAAATCCTTGCCGCCCGCCGCGTCGGGCGCCGCGCCGACCAGCAGGCGCACGGCCGAGGGCGGTCGGAACTCGTTGATCGCCCAGCGGTCGACGATGAAATCGTCCTCCCAGCCCATCATCATCCGGTAGGTGGGAGGCGCCGGATGGCCGACCATCCAGCGCGCGACCGTCACCGTCTCGTCCGTCCTGATCGTCCGGATATTGGCGTCCTCGGCGATCGCCGAATTGCCGATGGTGGTCGCGTGCACGAAGGCGAGGTGCGACTGGTCGAGGAGGTTGTCGATCACGAGGCGGTAGTCGGCGTTGAGGTGGAAATAGGCGCCCTTGTCGCCCCAATCCTCGCTCACGCGCCACGGAAACGGGATAATCAGGTCCTCGTCCGCCTCCGCCGGGTCGCCGGGCCAGACCCAGATCCAGTTGTATTTCTCCACCGCGGGAAACGCCCGCACCCGCGAACCTGGCGGCACCGTCGTCTGCCCGGGAACCCGCACGCAAGCGCCGGTGCGGTCGAACTCCAGCCCGTGATAGTGGCAGCGCAGCCGGTCGCCGACCGTCTCGCCTTTCCGGAGCGGCATCCGGCGGTGGCAGCAGCGGTCCTCGAACGCGACAGGCTCCCCCGCCTCCGTCCGCCAGAACACGATGGGCTCGTTGCAGATCGTCCGCGCGAACGGCGTCCGGCCGATTTCTCCCGGCTGGGCCGCGACGTACCAGCAATTCTTCAGGAACATGCGGAGGCCCTCCTCCCGCTCAGTGCTCCGTCATCAGCCGGCCGAAGCCGGGTTTCCGGTCCTCGATGCCGTTCTGGCGCAAAGCGTACCAGTAAGTCGCCGTCATCACCGCGATCACCGGCTTCCGAAGCCAGCGTTCGGCCTCGGCCGCGACATGGGCCATCGGCAGGTTGGCGCCGAACTGCACGACGGCATCGATGTCGGGGCCGTCGACCTTCCGCACCGCGTCGCGCAGCTCGTCCTCGGTAATGTGCGCGATGTTGACCGGCGAGTCGCAGGCGAGGCATTCGGTGCGCACGAGGTCGAAGCCGGTCTCGTCGGCGAAGGCCTGGAGATGGCCGATGGCGACCGGGTAGTAGGGGCAGACGATGGCGATCCGCCTTATCCCGTCGCCGAAGGCCCTGAGCGCCGCCGGCAGCGCGTCGGCCGCCTGGGTGACGCCGATATCGCTGCCGGCGCGGGTCTTGATGCGCTCTTCGATCTTGCGCGCGGGCTCCAGCCCGCCGCCCCAGATGCTTTCGGCCGAAATACCGAGGATCAGGTGGTCGGGCCGACAGGTCATCACCCGGTCGATCGATTCCTCCAGCGCCACGTCGATGCGCCGGATCAGCTCGTCGAAATCCTCGTCCGAGTTGACCGGGTCGTCCGGGATGTGCATGCGCGAGATGTGGTTGGTCACCCCGTTGGGCGCCATCGCGTCGTAATGCGGCTGCACGATGGTGTTGGTGGACGGCGTGACCACCCCGAACTTCATCCGCCAACCCCAGGCATCGACCATTTCGTTCCTCCTCAAGCGAGCCGTTTCAAAATTTCCGGTGCTCTCGCATCCCGTCTCCACCGCGTCATGGCCGGACTTGTTCCGGCCATCCACGCAACCCACTGTACACGGCATCCGGTCGGGAGAGATGCCCGGAACAAGTCCACTGCTGTCCGGTTTGGTTCCGGCGGACCGGGCGAGAGCCTTGAGCACACGCGGGTTTCCGGCCGATCGCGCGACCCGGGACACGAATTCCGGCACGCCGGCATCTCCCCCGTCGCCGG
>JAPPHW010000459.1 GCA_028820945.1 Defluviicoccus sp. | reverse complement strand
TCAGGCCGCAGGGATATGCGACCCTCGTCGAGGAAGGCGGGGCGAATTTCAGCGGCGGCCAGCGACAAAGGCTGGAAATCGCCCGCGCGCTGGTGGGCAACCCGACGGTGCTCATTCTGGACGAGGCGACCAGCGCCCTCGACGCGACGACCGAGGAAGATGTCGACGACGCGCTGCGGCGCCGGGGCGTCACCTGCCTGATCGTGGCGCACCGACTGAGCACCGTGCGGGACTGCGACGAAATCATCGTGCTCGACAAGGGGGTCGAGGTGCAGCGCGGTACCCACGACGCGCTGATCGCGGACCGGGACGGCACTTACTACAGGCTGGTCAAGTCAGGCTGATGCAGGACGCAAACCCGGAATACGCATCGATAGCGGCGCTTGCCGCCCGCTCCGGCACAAGTGTGCCGTGCGCCGGCAACATGCCGGTGCGGCTGGACGACCCGGACAGCGTCTGGTTCATCGACCGGGGTGCCGTCAACCTGTTCATGGTCGAGTTCAAGGACGGCGTCGAGCAGGCGGCGCCGCAGCACTTCCTGCGGCGGGAGTCGGGCTGGCTGCTGCCGGGCGTCGCACCGGACCGGCGCGACGACGACGAAGGCACGACGCTCAGCCTGATCGCCAAGGGTTTGCCCGGCACTCTTCTGAAGCGCCTCCCGGCATCGTCGCTGTCGGAGATCGATCCGGCGGAACTGGCGGAACAGACCGATACCTGGTTGACCGCCATGACCGACACGCTCTCGCGCTTTGCCAGCCGCCTCCCGCTCCCGACCGCGCTGGCCGAAGCCGGCACGGCGCGGACCCTGGCGCCCGGTACGCTGTCGGTGCGCCGCGGCGCGGTCTGGGTATCCGAGCCGCCGCGCGGCGCGAGCGTGTTCATGGATATCGTCGACCCGGCGGAACTTGCCGGAGCCGGCGTCCCGCACGAAGCCGTCGTGCCGCTGACGCGAACCAGCTGGCTCACCCTGTTCGACGAGGCGACGCTCTCGGGCAAGTCGACCGAAACGCTGGCGCGGCAGGACATGCTGCTGCCGGCGCTTGCCTCGTTTCACGCGCTCGCTTTCGCGCTGGAACGCTTGAATCGCCGCCTCGCGGTGGTCGACGATGCAAATCTCGAACGTGCGCGCACGGCCAGCCGCCGCACCGCCGAGAAGGCCGCGCGGCAGCGGCTGATCAATATCTACGACCGGCCGATCGACCGGGATGCCAGCGTGGAGGACACGGCCCTGGCGGATGCGCTGCAAATCGTCGGCCGCCACGAACGCATCGATTTCAGGATTCCCGCGCGCTCGGGACCCTCCGATTCTCCGGTCGGCCTCGTCGACATACTCGATGCATCGGGCGTGCGCGCACGGCGCGTGCGGTTCAAGGGGGAGGGCGCTTGGTGGCGCGGCGACAGCAATGCGATGCTGGGATTCCGCGCCGCGGACGGCCAGCCCGTGGCGCTGCTGCCCGGAATATTCGGAAGCTACCGGGAAGTCGACCCGGTTACCAAGCGCAGCGTCCGGATCACGGCCGAGCGCGCCGGCGCGCTGGCCGATGAAGCCTGGATGTTCTACCGGCCGCTGCCGTCGGGGAATGTGACGCCGCGGGATCTGCTGAAAATCGCGCTGCATGGATCGGCTCCCGATCTGGCGCGGCTGACGATGGCCGGGCTGCCCGGGGGGCTGATCAAATTGCTGCCGGCGCTCGCGCTCGGTTTCGTCGCGAACCACGTCACGGCGGGCGGAAGCGCCGGCGCCGTCTATACCGTCGCCGCGGCCGTCGCGGCGTTCGGTCTGCTCGGCGCATTGCTGCATCTGCTTCAGAGCACGGCGATGATGCGGCTTGAGGGGCGCTCGGCGTCGCGGGTCGAAGCGGCCTTCTGGGACCGCCTCATGCGGCTTCCGCCGAGCGTTTTGCACCGCCACCCGGCGGGCGATCTGGCGATGTCGGGAATGACGTTCCAGAATCTGCGCGACGGGCTGCAGGGAATCGTCGCCGACAGCCTGCTTTCGGTCGTTTTTCTGCTCCCGGTTTTCGCGGTCATCTTTTTCTACGATGCCACCCTGGGGCTCATTGCCCTCGCCTTCAGCGCGGCCTCGCTGCTGATCGCCGTAATCCTCGGGCTGCGCCAGATTTCGCCTTACGGGCGAATGATCGGCGCGGCGCGGCGCGTGGCCGGCCGGCTGTTCCAGATCATGGGCGGAATCACCAAGCTCCGCTTGGAGAACGCGGAAGGGTCGGCCTACGCCATCTGGGCGCGGGATTACCGCGAGCAGAAGCGCGCGGAAATCGAGCTCGGCGCGCTCGAGGGTCACTCGCGGGCGTTCGGTGCCGCGCTTCCCTTCCTTGCCGGCGGGGTACTGCTCCTGTCGGTAATGACGATCGGCGACCGGACGGTCCCGGTCGGCGATTTTCTCGTCGTCTACACCGTCTTCATCGCCTTCCAGTCCGCCATCGGCCGGCTCGGGGAGTCCTTCGGCACCGTTGCCGCCATGCTGCCGGCATTCGACCAGATGCGCCCGCTGCTCGCCGCGGTCCCGGAAGCCGAGGTCGAGGGAGAGCCGGTCGAATTCCTGGGCGGCGATATTCTGTTCGACCGGATTTCCTTCCGCTACGATCCCGATGGCCCGCTGATTCTCGACGATGTCACCATTCGCGCCCGCCCCGGCGAATTCGTCGCGATCGCCGGCGAGTCCGGCGCGGGCAAGAGCACCCTGTTCCGGCTCGCGCTCGGTATCGACCGTCCCAGCGCCGGCGCGGTGTATTACGATGGGCGCGATCTGCGGCACCTGAACCTGAAACAGGTCCGCCGGCACATGGGCGTGGTGCCGCAATCGGTCGGCCTCCACCCCCAGGATCTCTGGGACAATGTGGTCGGCCACTACGATGACGTGGCGAGCGAGGACGTATGGGCGGCGGTCCGGATCGCCGAAGTCGAAAACGAAATCAAGAGCATGCCGATGGGCATGATGACCATGGTGGGCACCAGCGGGGCCGTCCTGTCGGGCGGGGAAAGCCAGCGCGTCACCATCGCCCGCTCGGTGATCGGCAGCCCGCGGATCATGCTGTTCGACGAGGCCACCAACTGGCTGGACAACGAAAGCCAGGCCAGGGTCATGCGGAACCTCACCGCGCTTACCTCCACCCGGGTCGTCATCGCTCACCGCCTGTCGACGCTGGAGCAGGCGGACCGCATCTACGTGTTGCGAGCCGGCAAGGTCGTTCAAAGCGGATCGTTCAACGAGCTCATGGACGTGGACGGGGTCTTCAGAGAGCTGGTCAAGAGGCAGATCGCCTGATCCGAACGGCCGGAGCACCAGGGATTTCGGCGCGCTCGCGACCGGCCGGCCGCCGGATTTCACGCCACGAGAGCACCCGCGGGACCGGAAGGCAGCGATGAAGAACGCCGTTGACGCAGCAGATTTCCTCCTGTCGAGAGCCGGCGAAGACAGCGATTTTCGCGACCGTCTCCTCGCGAATCCGAGGGAAACGATAAGAGAGGAATTCGGCGTGACGCTGGCCGAGGGCCATGAGATTCACGTGCACGAAGAGACCCCCGAAGAGACGCATGTCGTGCTCCCGCCGCGCGGCAAGCTCAGCAGGGAAGAACGCGAGGAAGCGAAGACCGGCGCCGCATCGCTCGAATTTCTTCGCAAGACGCTTCACGACCCCGCGCCGCCGCTTCGCCCCCCCGCCCCGAAACGCACGGGATCCGGAGGGAAGCCCGCCACCCCCGGAACGCTCGCGACAGCGGCAAGGGAGAGCATCCGCCGCGGCCTCCTCTTCCTCGAAAGCGCGATCGACGAGAATGGCGCCTGGCACTGTATCCGGTTCAATACGGCGGACCCGGACATCCCGCGGCACTACGAAAGACCGCCCTTCGTTTCGGCTTACTGCGCGCTTGCCCTGGAAGCCTGCGACGACGCGCGCGCCAAGGCGATCCGCGCCGCCACCGGGGCCTATCTCATCGACACCATGGAATATCCGGGATTGTGGCGCTATTACCGCCATCTTCCCCAGGATCTCGATAGCACGACACTCTGTTCGCTCGCGATCGATACGCACCCGTGGATTTTCCTGGGAAGAAACGTTCCTAATATATTGGCGAACCGCGACGAGGAAGGCCGTTTTCTCACCTGGGTACTGGCGGAAGACGAACCCGATGTCGTGTCGCGCTTTCGTATCGAAGCCGACCCCGTGGTCAATGCGAACGTCATTACCTGTCTCGGCGACGTGCCCGAAACCGGGGACGCACAGCGATGGCTGGAAACCCTGGTTGCCGAAGGCAGGCTCGAGGGCTCGTCCAAATGGTATCCCGACACCGTCGCGATTTGCTACGCGATCGCCCGCGCCACGGTCCGCGCGCGGCCCGCTCTCGAACGCGTGCGCCCGATACTTGCCGACCGTATCCTGGAATTGCGCGACGAGACGGCGCAATTCGGCAACGTGCTTCAGACCGCCCAGGCGGTTTCGGCGCTCTACAATGTCGGAAGTCTCGAACGCGGCGACATTAAGCGCTTGGCGGACTGCGTCATAAGCTCGCAACGCGACGACGGCAGCTGGCCGGAGCTTCTCGCTTTCGGAGACCAGTCGTTAAAGTGGGGCACGGTTGGGCAGATAGGGCATGGCTCCGAAGCCGTGACGACGGCGTTTTGTATCGAAGCCCTGGCGCGTCTCGTCGAAGTCCTGCGGGCCTGACGGATTTACCGCTTGCGTTATCGGGAGATAACATGGACCCGCACGTAAGGGAGCCGCCATGCCGCAAGTCACGGCCCAGGGCGGCGGCGGCACGGGATATTGAATAGAACGACACCCGCCGACCGGGGCCTCGTCAGGCTGCCCTCGCTTGCCCCGCACCTGCAATTTCACGATATCGGCGACGGGCAGGCGCTGCTGGTCTCGGAATCGTTCAATACCCTGCTGCACGGCGGGCTTTATTGCGATCTGCTGCCGCTGGTCGACGGCCGGCGGACTCTGGACGAGGTCGTTGCGGCCCTTGAGGACGGGCACGCCGCCACCGACGTTCTTGCCGCCATCGTTTCGCTCTCCGCGAAAGGCTATGTCGTCTCCGCCGAACATGGCATGGGCCGAAGCCGGGCGGCCTACTGGACATCGCTCGGCGCGTCCCCGCGCTGGGTGGAGCAACGGCTGGCGGAAACGCACGTCGCCATCGAAGGCGGCGACGGCCGCTTGATCCGGCATCTGGAGGACTCCGGCGCCCGCGCGGGAGCCGGCGATCCCGATCTTACCGTCATCGTCTGCGACGATTATCTCGAACCGCATCTTGCCGAAATAAATCGCGGCAAGCTCAAGGAGCGGGCGCCGTGGATGCCGGTGCGGCCGCGCGGCATGGAGGCGCTTTTCGGCCCGGTCTTTCGCGCGGACAGGGAAGGACCCTGCTGGCACTGCCTGGCGTACCGCCTGGGCAGCCATCGGGAGGTCCACGGGTTCCTGCGCAGCGTCGCGGGCGAGGACGCCGCCTTCAAGCCGTTCGCGGCTCAGCCCGCGGTGCTCGACGCGCTCCACGGGCTGATCGCGGCGGAGATCGTCAAGTGGCTCGTGCTCGACGAGGCGGCCCCGATCCACGAACACACGATCGCGATGAATGTCGGCACCTTCGCCAGCTCCCGACATCGGGTTGTGCGACGGCCGCAATGCCGATCATGCGGCGACGAAGCATTGTATCGGCCGGACCGGCCGCCGGTTCCGCTGTCCCTGAGAGCGAGTCCCAAAACCCACCGCAACAGCGGCGGCGCGCGCAGCGTGGCGCCGGAAGTCACCCTGGCGAAGTACCGCCACCTCGTGAGCCCGATAAGCGGCGTCGTGACGTGGCTGTCGCGCACGACGGACGAAACCGATCCCTGGCTTCATGTCTATTGGGCCGGCAGCAACCCCGGCGCCGGGAGCCGGAGCCTGAGCTCGCTCAGACGCAGCCTGCGCAGCAAGAGCGCCGGCAAGGGCAGCACGCGGGAGCAATCGGAGATCAGCGCCCTCTGCGAAGCCATAGAACGCCATTCGGGCGCCTATTGCGGAGACGAAATTCGCATCCGCGGGCGATTCGCCGAGCTCGCCGGGGAAGAAGCGATTCATCCGAACGATGTGCAGCTGTTCAGCGACGACCAGCTCGACAACGCGGAAAGCATCAACGCGAAGGGTCATCCCTACAACGTCGTGCCGGCGCGCTTCGATCCCGACGCCGAAATCGACTGGACGCCGGTGTGGTCGTTTACCCGGCAGCGCCACCGCTACCTGCCGACATCGATGCTTTACAGCATGCCGGCCGAACGGCGCGGTCCCACGGACCCGATCGCCGATTCCAACGGCTGCGCGGCGGGCAACACCCTGGAAGAAGCCATCCTGCAAGGCTTTTACGAGCTGGCCGAGCGCGATGCGTTCGCCATCTGGTGGTACAACCGGTTGCGCGTGCCGGCGGTCGACCTCTTGAGTTTCGACGATGCGTACCTCGCATCGGCCCCGGACTATTACGCCCGCTGCGAGCGGGACGTGTGGATGCTCGACGTGACCTCCGATATCGGCATTCCCGCGTTCGTCGCGCTCTCGCGCAGGCCGGAAGGCGAGACGGAGGACATCATTTACGGCGCCGGCGCCCACGCCGACCCGCGCATAGCGGCCCTGAGGGCGATCTGCGAATTGAACCAGTGCCTGACCTGGCTGCCGCGCCCCGGGAAGGGCGACGGCCGGCCCACGATCGACGATCCGCTGGCGCTTTGGTGGTGGAAGACGGCCCGCCTCGCGGATTGTTCCTGGCTCGCGCCGGCGGAAGACGAGCCGTCCCGCGTGGCCTCGCACTATCCGGAAATCGAGTCGACGGACACGCGCGAAGACGTGGAACGCTGCCGCGCGCTCGTCGAAGCCAGGGGCATGGAGTTCCTGGTGCTGGATCAGACCCGACCCGACATCGGCATGCCGGTGGCGCGCGTCATCGTGCCCGGCATGCGCCATTTCTGGGCGAGATTCGCGCCCGGACGCCTGTACGACGTGCCTGTCGGCATGGGTCGGCGCGCACAGCCCCTCGCCGAAGCCGACCTCAATCCGGCACCCGTCATCGCGTGAGGAGTCGACATGGAAATTGACGACGCGATCGCGCTTACCCAGGACCGTCTCGTCGAAGAAGGCGGCACCATGGCCGAATTGCTGGGGCACTTGCGGAACAGGATCTCGCCGGTCCTCATCGGAGATCGGCAATGGGAACGCATCCTCGAATGCGCCGCGAAACTTCCGATCACGATGGGCGCCCTTCCGTTCGGCTTCGAGCTGCCGCTGCACGAGCCCAGTCCGGAGGCGGATTTCGGCGCTTCGCTGGCGAGCGGGACCCGGACGGCGGCGTTCTTCGAGGAGCGCGCGCGGACCGACCGGGCGGACGAGACCGCGAACGCTATCGTGCGGCTGTTCGAACGGATGGATGCCGAAATGTCGCCCCTGAGAGACATCGTGGGCCGCAAGCTGATGCTGGAATACGACATCGGCTCGGCGGGGGAGGAAGAGAGGGCGTTCCCGGCCCTGTTCCTGCGTCCCGGCGAACGCCCGATCGTCGGCGCCGGCGCTCAGGAGGACGATGTCGGCATCGTGGTCGACGCTCTCGCGTCCTGCGTCGGCTGGGAAATGACTATCGCCGAGCGGAAAAATGTCGAACGTGTCTACATGGCGCAGCCGGAAGGCACGCGCATGGATTCGTTCGGCATATTCCCGTCGCGCTCGCGCGCGATCCGGCTCGCCGTCATGGGCTTCAGGTCGCGGCGGGAAATACGGTCCTATCTCGAAGACACGGGTTGGCCGGGCGACATCCCGGCCGTCGAATCCGTGATCGAACGCTTCAGACAACGCGTGAACATCGTCAGGTCCGGGGCGAATATCGACGTGCTGGAAGACGGCTTGGGTCCGACACTCGGCCTCACGCTCATCGTCAAGCAGCGATACACCAAGGATTCGCGCTATTGGCTCGACGGGCTGACCGATTGGGATCCGTTCCTGGAAGCCTTGGGCCACGAGAACATCGTCGTTCCGGAGAAGCTCGCGGCGCTCGCCGGTTGGGTTTCGAAACCGTCGACGCTCTTCGGGAAGTCGGGTCGCTACGTGATGCTGAGGGGCATCCACCACATAAAGCTGGTCGTATCGGGAGACGGTCTCCGGCAAGCCAAGGGCTACGTGTTCATGGTGCTTTCCGGAGCGGTGCCCCAATAGTACGGATCCTCGGCTACCAGAGTTTCTCCGTCGCCAGCCGCGCGCCTTCCGCCATCGCCTCGAACTTGGCCCAGATCACCGTCGGGTGAACCTCGGTGTGATAGCAGGCCTGGGACGAGAACCCGCAATCGCCGCCCGCCAGCACGTTCTCCCGGCCCACCCGCTCGGCGTATCGGACGAGGCGTTCGGCGATCAGCTCGGGGTGCTCCACGATGTTGCTGGCGTGGGTGATCACGCCCGGGATCAGCGCCTTGCCGTCGGCGAGCTCGATGTCCTCCCAGATATGGTACTCGTGCTCGTGGCGCGCGTTCGCCGCCTCGAACGAATAGCTGCCCGCGTTTATGTCGAGCATGTACCGGCACACCTCGTCCATCGGCGCCTCGTAGATCCTGGGGCCCTCGTTGATGCCGTAGCAGGTGTGGTAGCGGATCCTGTCCTCGGGGATGCCGCGCAGCGCGTGGTTGAGCGCCTCGACATAGAGCCGGCACTTGCGGTCCTTGCCGGCGTCGTCGAGCGCGGGGTCGACCAGGATGTCGCAGAGGAACGGGTCGTCGACCTGCAGCAGGAAGCCCGCATCGACGATGGCGAGGTACTCGGTCCGGAGCGCATCGGCGACCGCGCCGGCGTATTCCTCCTCGGTCGTGTAGTACGCGTTGTACCCGACGCCGGCAGGCGAGACCGCCGGAACGAACGCGTCGTGGCACGACACGTCGGCAAGGGCGGCCTTGAGGTTGTCGAGGTCGCGGGCAAGCGCCGCCTCGCCCTTGTAGGAGACCGGCCCGACGCAATACATCGGCGCCATCGCCACGATCGCGCCGCCCATCATCACGCGGGCGAAATACTCCGCGTAATATTCCGGGAACGCGGCGGTCTCGGCCGCGAACAGATTGTATTTCTCGTCCCGGCGGGCTTCGAACCCTTCGATCCGCTCCTCGATATAGGCGAAGAAGCCGGTTTTCGACATTTCGCCGTCGGCCACGACGTCGATGCCGAGATCGGCCTGACGCTTCACGATCTCGCGGACGCCCTCGCCGATCTTTCGCTGGTAGTCGTTCTCGTCGTAGGGTTCGCCCTCGTGCTTCGCCTTCATCGCGTCGAGCACCTCGACGGTACGCGGCAGGCTGCCGACATGGGTGGTCAGAATACGGTCCTCGTGTCCTTGCACCGCGCATCTCCTTCGCTGGGGTCCGGTTGCATCGTCCTTCGGATTTTAGCCGCGCGCGTCCGCCTCGTCCGCCCTCGGCTTGCGCGAGGACACGGTGACTCCGCCGACGATCAGCGCGGCGCCGATCAAGTGGTAAGCGTTCAGCGTCTCACCGAGGAAGGGAACGCCGATCGCCGCGGAGAATACCGGCACGAGATACATGTAGAACCCGGCGCGGGACGGACCGAGGCGCGCGATCGCGACGTTCCAGCCGAGGATCGCGACGACGGAGGGAAAGAAGGCGACGAACAGCAGCGACACCACCGCCCGCGTGCTCGCCGGAGGAAGCCCGTCCTCGATCAGCTCGACCGCGAAAAACGGGACGTGGCAAAGCGCGCCCACCGCGCAGACCATGGTCAGAAGCGTCAGGGTATGGACCTCCTTCGGCATCAGCCGCGTCGCGACGCCGTATCCGGCGAGGCAGAGATTGCACAGCAGCAGCACCGCGTCGCCCCGGTTGAAATCGAGGCCGAGCAACACCGCCGGATCGCCGCGGGAGATCATGTAGAGGAGCCCGACGACGGCGAGGACGACACCGGAGATCTGCCGCCCGGTGGTCCTGTCGCCGAGGATTATCCAGGCGAGCAGCAGGATCAGCACCGGCAGCGAGGTCTGGATCACCCCGCCGTTGATCGCCGTGGTGTAATTGAGCGCGACATAGGTGATGCCGGCCCCCATCAACGGCATCAGAAAGCCGAGCAGGCAGAGCAGCTTCCAATGCCTCAGGAGCAGCACGCGGTCGCGCCGGATCAGGTGCCAGGCAAACGGCAGAAGCACCAGCGCGCCCACCGTCCAGCGGGTGAAGCCGAGCGTATAGGGCGCGACTTCGCCCGCCGCCCATCGCCCGATCACGTAGTTGAGCGCGAAGATCAGCGCCGCTTGCGCCATCAGCAGGTGGGCGA
>JAPPHW010000035.1:1611-10321 GCA_028820945.1 Defluviicoccus sp. | reverse complement strand
AGCTCATGACCACCATCGAGACCGGCAAGACCGGGGCGAACTACCCGCTGCCCGGTTTCGACGCGTTCTACCAGACGGTCGTCGTTTCGGTGCCGAATTTCGATGCCCGCGCGTTCTACCCCTGGGCCAACGGCGCGCCGGGCGGGCCGATGCTGTTCAAGATCGTCGACGACAACCTCGCGAACGAAGACGTCGAGATCAGGCTCAACACTCGAGGACTGCGGCTGCTGACCTCGGAAGACGGGTCCGAGGTCCGGGGCATCACCGTGGAGGGGCCGGGCGGCATCGGCCGGATCCGAGCGCGGCGCGGCGTGATCCTCGCCTGCGGCGGGTTCGAGGGCAGCCCCGAACGCCAGGACCAGTTCTGGGAAGGTCGTCCCGTTCTCTCCGCTGCCGCGCGTCACAACACCGGCGACGGAATCGACATGGCGCAGGATCTCGGCGCGCAGCTCTGGCACATGTGGCACTTCCACGGCGCCTACGGTTTCCGGAGCCCCGACCCCGACTATCCCTACGCCATCCGGGTCAAGCGGCTGCCGGACTGGCGGCCGGGCGGAGGCGGTTTCATGGCGCGGCGCGACGAGACCGGCGAGATCAGCGACGCCCAGGTCAAGATGACCTGGATCCTGCTGGATCGCGACGGGCGCCGCTACATGAACGAATACCCGCCTTATACCCACGACACCGGGCATCGCCAGATGCAGCTCTTCGATACCGTGCGGCAGGACTATCCGCGTATCCCGAGCTATCTGATCTGCGACGAGCAGGGCCGAAAGCTCTACCCTCTGGGACGGCCGACCTCCAACGACAAGGGCCTTCGCCTCGACTGGAGCGCCGACAATTTGGCGGAAGTCGAGGCCGGCATTCTGACCCGCGCGGACTCGCTTGCCGGACTCGCCGCCGCGCTGGGTCTCGATCCCGATTCCGTGGAGGAGAGCGTCGCCCGTTGGAACGCGCTCTGCGAAGCGGAACGCGACGAGGATTTCGGCCGCCCGCCGGGCACCATGCTGCCGATCGACACGCCGCCGTTCTACGGCGCGCCGGTATGGCCGGTGGTATCCAACACCCAGGGAGGGCCGGTGCACGACAACCGCCAGCGGGTGATCGACGTGTTCGGCGCGCCGATCCCGAGGCTCTACGCGGCGGGCGAGCTCGGCAGCGCCTTCGGCCATCTCTACATGTCGGGGGGTAACATCGCGGAATGCTTCGTTTCCGGCCGCATCGCCGGAGCCGGGGCAGCGGCGCTCGAGGAGTGGGGCTGAACGGCGGGGAGTGGCCTTGTCCAGGGCCTTCCGATAGGCTGAGGTCTCCTGCAGCGGCCCGATCGCCGCTTTCCCCGGACCCAGGGCGGGGGGACGTGGCTTGCTGACTCTTTACAGCGCGCGCGCGTGCGCCGGGGCGATGACCCTGTTTTCCCTGTTGCTCGCGCTGCAGATACCGTCCTATCTGGGTATCGCGCTGTACAAGGAGCAGTTCCTGGCGGTGGCCGCCGGGCTTACGCTCACGACGGTTTTTCTCCTGACCCGCGCGGGCCGGAGCAAGCACGGGCGCGTTCCCTGGTACGATTGGATCATCGCCCTGATCGCGCCGGCGGTGCTGTTCTCGATCGCGATCTGGTACGCCTATTTCCTGCGCGAGCAGCCTTTCGGCCCGCCGGAAATGCTGGCAATGGGCAGCGTCATCGTGATCCTGGTCATGGAGGCGCTGAGACGTACCGCCGGTCTTTTCCTGTTCTTCATTGTGCTCGGGTTCATAGTCTATGCGATGGTCGGCCACCTGGTGCCGGCACCGCTGACCGGCCGCTCGATCGAGATCGAAGAGCTGCCGATATATCTGGGCTTCGATCCGAGCGCGCTGCTGGGCGCGGCGCTGAGCGTCTCGGTCACGATCGTGATCCTGTTCATTTTCCTGGGCCAGCTTCTGTTCAAGACCGGCGGCGGCGAATTCTTCACCGACCTGGCAATGGCCACGATGGGGCGCAGGCGCGGCGGCGCGGCGAAGATCTCGGTCGTGGCATCGGCGTTGTTCGGTTCGATCTCCGGCAGCGCGGTTTCCAACGTGGCGACGACCGGGGTCATCACCATCCCGCTCATGCAGCGCTCGGGTTATTCCGGCGTTCAGGCGGGCGCGATCGAGGCGATCGCATCGACCGGCGGCCAGTTCATGCCTCCGATCATGGGCGCGGCGGCGTTTCTGATGGCCGAGTTCCTGGAGCTGCCCTACACCGACGTGATCGTCGCCGGGCTGATCCCGGCGCTTCTCTACTATTTCGCCGTTTTCGTGCAGGTGGACCTGGTGGCGGCGCGCGACAACATCACCGCCGCGGCGGAGTCGCTTCCGAGAGTGCGAACCGTCCTGAAGGAAGGATGGCACTTCATCGTTCCCTTCGCGGTGCTGATCTTCGCCTTGTTCGAGCTCAACACCGAACCGGAAATCGCGGCGCTGTACGCGGCGGCGACGATCGCCGTCGGCGGCGCGCTCCGCCCCTACAAGGGCAAGCGGCTGCGGCTCCGGGAGTTCTTTGCCACGTTCTGGGATACCGGCATCGCGATGGTGGAGCTCAACATCATCGTGGCGGCCGCGGGTTTCGTGATCGGCATCCTCAATCTCAGCGGCGGCGGGTTCGCTCTCACGCTGTTTTTGATCGAGCTCGGCGGCGATCAGCTCGCGGTGCTGCTTCTGATCGCGGCGGGCATCTGCATCCTGCTCGGCATGGGGATGCCGACCACCGGTGTCTACGTGCTGCTCGCCGCCCTGGTCGCGCCGTCGCTCGTCGAGGCCGGGGTGCTGCCTCTCGCGGCGCACGTCTTCATCCTTTATTTCGGCATGATGTCCATGATCACTCCGCCGATCGCGCTCGCCGCATTCGCCGCCGCCACGCTATCCCGGGAAAGCCCGACGCGGACCGGATTCATGGCGATGAAGCTAGGCTGGGTCGCCTATGTCGTGCCTTTCCTGTTCGTGCTTTCGCCGACCCTGATCATGCAGGGCGAGGCGGAGCAGATCGCGATCAACGTCGCAACGGCAACGGTCGGGGTCTATCTCGTCGCGATCGCCGTCGAGGGATATTTCGCCCGTCCCCTGGACGTCGGGCGCCGGCTCGCGCTCGGCGCGGTCGGTCTGGTCGCGATGATGCCGGACACCGCCCTGGGGCTCGAAGGCGCCGTGGCCATCGCCGGTTCCGCGATCGGGCTGGCGATCCTGGGGCACGAGCATTTTGCGTTCCGCCGCGCACGGCTCCGGAATGCGCCGCCGGACGTGGCGGGAGAGTGATGTCTTTTCGCGTTACAGACCGAACCGACAAGGGAGGATAAGCATGCGCAAGTTCACGATAGCGACGGTTGCCGGCATTGCCGTCGTCGCGGCCGGCACCGCCGTCCACGCACAGACCTACAGCGTCGGCACCAACCCGCAGGGATCGCTCGCCTTCGCCTCGGGTACCGCGGTGGCCAAGGTGATGGCCCAGATGGGCAAGCTCCAGTTCCGGGTCGCGCCCTATGGCGGCTCGTCGACCTATCTGCCGTTGATCCACGCCAAGAAGCTGGACTTCGGATTCGCCAACCAGGGGGAAACCGCCTTTGCCTATGACGGGACGGCGATCTTCGAAGGCCGGCCGAACAAGGGGCTGCGCAATGTCGGAGTGATGTACCGCATCAACGGCACGTTCGCGGTGCCCAAGGATTCGCCGATCCGCAAGATCGGCGATCTGAAGGGCAAACGCGTGCCGTCCGACTACACCAGCGGCCGCATCTTCCACTACATCACCGGCGGAATACTCGCCACCCAGAAGATGAGCTACGACGATGTTCGCCGGTTCCCGGTGCCGACATTCATCCGGGGTATCAATGCGTTGGTTCAGGGGAAGGTGGATACGGCCTACATCCCGTTGAACGCGGGTGCCGGCAAGAAAGCGATGGCCACCATGAAGAACGGCTGGCGCTATATCTCTTTCGACGTCACGCTGGAGGGCGCGCAGCGGATGCACGGCGTGCTTCCCTACGCGGAACCCAACGTGGTTCCACCCAAGAAAACCAATACCGGCGTGGTCGAGCCCACGGCCATGATGCGGGTGCAGTTCTACCTCGTCACCGGCGCGCATGTGTCCGACGAGGTGGTTTATCGGACCGCCAAGACGCTCTACCACAACAAGAAAGCGCTCGCGCTGGCTTTCGGACCGTTCAACCGCATGGTACCCGCGGAAATGGCGGCCAGGCACTCGAATCCCTATCACCCCGGGGCGATCAAGTTTTACAAGGAAGTGGGCCTCTGGCCGCCCAAGAACTGACACGACAGCCCGGACAGTCGGGGCGCTCGATGCGCCCCGGCCGTTTCCACCGTCAAGGAGGTATCGGTGAGCGATCCCGCATCGACCGAGACATACGATCCGAAGACCGTCACGCTACTCTCGTTCAGCGATGCCGTCCCCTCCTTCGCCGATGGGAGCGACACGCCGCGCGCTTATCTGGAGCGTTGTATCGAGACCGTCGAGGCGCGCGAACCCGCGGTGAAGGCGTTCGTTACCCTTAACCTCGACGGTGCCCGCAAGGCGGCGGACGCCTCCACCGAACGCTACCGGGCCGGGCGACCGCTCTCCGAACTCGACGGGATGCCGGTCGGAATCAAGGATGTCCACGAGACCGAGGACATGCCCATGCAGGTCGGCAGTCCCGTCTTCGAGGGTTGGTCGTCGGGCTGGGACGGCGCCTGCGTTTACGCGCTGCGTAAGGCGGGCGCCGCGATCGTCGGCAAGACCGTCACCACCGAGTTTGCCTTCGCGACGCCCGGTCCGACGCGCAACCCCTGGGACGAGACCCGTACCCCTGGCGGTTCGTCCAGCGGCAGCGGCGCGGCCGTCGGCGCCCGGATGATCCCGGCCGCCACCGGCTCGCAGGTGCGCGGTTCCATTCTCCGGCCCGCGGCCTATTGCGGCGCCTACACCCTGAAGGCCTCGTACGGAGCGATCAATTCTCTCGGCGGCTTCCCGTCGGCTCCCAGCCTGATCCATGTCGGCTTCATCGCCGGGACGCTGGCGGATATGTGGATCGCGTCGCATTGCGTCTCGCGTATTGCCGGCGGGGATCCGGGTCATCCCAGCCTCGCCGGTCCGCCTACGCTGCCGCGGCCGGAGAAACCGAGGCGTCTGATCCGGCTGGACACGGCCGGCTGGGCGGCCACCACGGAGGAAACGAAGGCCGCCTTCGACGAGTATCTGGGCACGCTCGCGGAAGCGGGAATCGAAATCGCCTGCCGCGGCGACGATCCGGAGATCGAGGCCTACGAGCGGGACCTCGTGACGCTTCGCGATGTCATCGCCCTGATGCTGACCTACGAAGGGCGCTGGCCGCTCGCGATGTATGCCGACCGCGATTGGGAGCTGTTGAGTCCGCGCGTCCAGGAACGGGTGGTGGCCGGTCGGGAACTGACGCCGGAGGACTACGCGCAGGCCCTGGAATGGTGCGTCGCCTTCCGCGCGCGGCACGAGGCCTTCGCAGACAGGGCCGACGGATTGATCACCCTCAACCAGGTCGATCCGGCGCCGGCCGGCATGCCGGTGGGCGACATGGTCTACGGAGAGCCGTCTTCGGTCGCCGGCTGCCCGGCACTGAACCTGCCGCTGATCTCCGTCGGAGGCATGCCGCTCGGGATCCAGCTGATGGGCTATTTCCGCGAGGACCGGCGCATCGTCGCGAACGCTCACTGGCTCGTCCACGCGGCACGCGGGATCGATACTCCCGCGGGCTAATGCTTCGCCAGCGCGGGACCGCCCTTGCGCAGGACGGACATCGCTTCGTCGAGCCCTTCGAGGGTCAGCGGGTACATCCGCCCGGACATGAGCTGGTAGGTCATCCGCAGGGACGGCGTCGACATCCAGCGGTCCTGCGGCACCGGGTTGATCCAGACGGCATCGGGGTAGAACGCCAGCATACGGCGCAGCCAGACCTCGCCGGATTCCTCGTTCCAGTGCTCGATCGAGCCGCCCACCTCGGTGATCTCGTAGGGGCTCATGGTCGCGTCGCCCACGAAGATCGTCTTGTAGTCGGGCGCGTAGGTATTGAGCACGTCCCAGGTCGGGGTCCACTCGTTGTAGCCCCGCCGGTCCTGCCGCCAGACGCGCTCGTAAAGGAAGTTGTGGAAATAGAAGTATTCGAGGTGCTTGAGCTCGCCTCGAGCCGCGGAGAAGAGCTCCTCCGACACCCTGATGTGGCTGTCCATCGAACCGCCGATGTCGAGGAACAGCAGCACCTTCACCCGGTTCTTGCGCTCGGGCACCATCTTGATGTCGAGATAGCCGGCATTCTCCGCCGTCGCGCGGATCGTGCCGTCGAGATCGAACTCGTCCTCGGCGCCGTCGCGCACGAATTTCCGCAAGCGGCGCAAGGCCAGCTTGATGTTGCGGGTGCCGATCTCGACATCGTCGGCGAGGCCGCGGAACTCGCGCTTTTCCCAGACCTTTGTCGCGCTCTTGCCGCCCCCTTCGCCGCCGATCCTGACGCCCGCCGGGTTCGTGCCGCTATTGCCGAACGGCGAGGTGCCGCCGGTGCCGATCCAGCGATTGCCGCCCTGGTGACGGCCGCGCTGCTCCTGAAGCCGCTTGGCGAGCTCCTCCATCAGCTCCTCGAAGCTCATCTTGTCGAGCTTCGCGAGCTCTTCCGGATCGAATGTGCGTTCGGCGAGCGCGCGCAGCCAGTCTTCCGGGATGACCTTGGCGAACAGGTCGTCGGTATCGTGCATGGCGCCCGAGAAGAAATTGTCGAACACCTTGTCGTAGGCGTCGTAGTACTTCTCGTCCTTCACCATCGCCGCGCGCGCGAGGTGGTAGAACCCGTCCACGTCATTGTCGCTCGCGCCCCGGGACAGGCCCTCCAGCATCATCAGGTATTCCCGGATGGTGACCGGAACGCTTGCCTGGCGAAGCTGGAAGAAGAAGTCGACGAACACCGAAGGGCCGCGTCAGTTCTGGCGCCGCGACAGGAAGGCGAGGCGCTCGAACATCTGGACGTCCTGCTCGTTCTTGAGCAGCGCGCCGTAGAGCTTGGGCAGCGCCTTGGTCGAATCCTCGCGCAGATCCTCCGGCGCCAGGTCCTCCGCGAGCAGCAGCTTGATCCAGTCGAGCAATTCGGAGGTCGACGGTTTCTTCTTCAGCCCGTTGACCGAACGGATCGAGAAGAAGCACTCCATGGCTTCCTTGAGGAGCGCCTTCTTGATGCCGGGAAAATGGACCTCGACGATCCGCTCCATGGTGTCCGGCTCGGGGAAGCGGATGTAGTGGAAGAAACAGCGCCGGAGGAAGGCGTCCGGCAGCTCCTTCTCGTTGTTCGAGGTGATGATGACCGCCGGCCGGTGCCGGGCGGCAACCGTCTCCTGCGTCTCGTAGACGTAGAACTCCATCCGGTCGAGCTCGCGCAGGAGGTCGTTGGGGAACTCGATGTCCGCCTTGTCGATCTCGTCGATCAGCAGGACGGCCTGGTCCTCGGAGGCGAAGGCCTCCCACAGCATGCCGCGCTTGATGTAGTTGCGAATGTCCTGGACCCGCTCCTCGCCCAGCTGCGAATCGCGCAGCCGGGAAACCGCGTCGTATTCGTAAAGCCCGTGCTGCGCCTTGGTCGTCGACTTGATGTGCCACTCGAAGAACGGGCGGCCGAGCGCGTCCGCGACCTCCTGCGCCAGCAGCGTCTTGCCGGTGCCGGGCTCGCCCTTGACGAGCAGCGGCCGTTCCAGCGTGATGGCCGCGTTGACCGCCGTCATCAGATCTTCGGTCGCGATATAGGTGTCGGTGCCGGTAAACTTCATGGACGCAAGAGTCGCTGTTTTCGGTATGTGACGAGGGGCCGGGCGAACGGCCGGCGCACGGTAGTTGAAGGCCATGGGGCGATCAAGCCTCGCCCGTACGGGACGGCCGCAAACCGCGGGAGGATAAGGTGCTCGCTCTTTCAGTCGCTTTGCACGCGCTCGCGGCGATCGTATGGGTCGGCGGGATGGGGTTCGCCTATTGGTATCTCCGTCCCGCGGCGGGTCCGCTCGACGGACCGGTCCGGCTCGGGCTCTGGCAGCGGGTCTTCGCCCGGTTCTTCGTCTGGGTGTGGATTTCGGTCATCGTCCTGCCGGTGACCGGCTATGTCATGGTCTGGGGCCAGTGGGGCGGTCTCGGATCGATGCCGCTCCACGCTCATCTGATGCAGGGCTTGGGCTGGGTGATGATCGTCATCTTCCTCTATCTCTGGTTCGTGCCCTACCGCCGCTTCAAGGCCGCGCTCGCCGCGGGCGACCCGCCCACCGCCGCCGCCGCGCTCGACCGGATCAGGCTGATCGTCAAGACCAACCTGGCGATCGGTCTGGTCAACGCCGCGATCGGCGCGTCCGGGCGCTACTGGACCCTCTGATGGAGACTCTGCTCGATACCCTCGCCGAACGGATCGACCCGGCACACACCGCGCTTCTGGTCGTCGACGTCCAGAACGATTTCTGCGCGCCGGGCGGATATATCGACTCCGTGCTGGGCCGGGACGTAAGCGGCTCCGTGCCGGTCGCCGACGCCATCGCGGAACTCCTGGATGCCGCACGAGGCGCCGGCGTGCCGGCGATCTGGGTCAAGGCGGTCTACGATTTCGACTATCTCTCCGCCCCGATGCTCACCAAGGTCCGCGAGATGGGGCACGAGCACGCGGTCTGCTGCGCGGAGGGGAGCTGGGGCGCGGACTGGTTCAGGATC
>JAPPHW010000035.1:0-1511 GCA_028820945.1 Defluviicoccus sp. | reverse complement strand
CGAGCACGCGGTCTGCTGCGCGGAGGGGAGCTGGGGCGCGGACTGGTTCAGGATCCGCCCCGAAGAGGGCGAGCCCGAGATCGTCAAGCACCGCTACAGCGCCTTCGTCGGGACTCCGCTGGAAGCGATGCTCAAGCGGCGCGGCATCCGGACCCTCGTGATCACCGGGGTGGCGACGAATATCTGCATCGATTCGACGCTGCGGGACGCTTTCCTGCGCGACTACTACGTGGTCGTCCCGGCGGATTGCGTGGGTTCGGCCAATCGTCCGCTTCACGACGCGACGCTTCAGAATGTGAACTTCCTGTTCGGCGACCTGACCGGCGGAGAGGAAATCGCCGGAATCTGGGCTCAGGCGGGAGCCGGCTGAGCGCGGAGCGTACGCCACAGGATCGTCGCCATGATCCCCATGTTGAGGAAGTTGAAGGCGATCCCGTTGAGCAGCGCAACCTGGTAGGACGCGGTGAGGTCGTAGATCCAGCCGGACACCCAGCCGCCGAACGCCATGCCGCCGATGGTCGCGAAAATCACCACGCCGATCCGCCGTCCGGCTTCCCGCGCCGGCAAGTATTCCCGGATGATGATCGCGTAGGACGGCACGATGCCGCCCTGGAACAGGCCGAAGACGAATGAAATTACGTAGAGCGAAGCCAGCCCGTCGAACGGCAAATAGAGAGCGAGCGCGACGCATTGCAGCACCGATCCCAGCAGCAGCGTGCGCACGCCCCCGATATAGTCCGCGAGTATCCCGGAGCCGAGCCTGCTGATCACGCCCGCAGCCAGCATGAGCGAAAGCATTTCCGCCCCTCGCGCGATGCCGTAACCCAGATCGACGCAGTAGGCGACGATATGGACTTGCGGCATCGACATGGCGACGCAGCAGCCGAAGCCGGCGATCGCGAGCAGGGTCTGCATCGTCCGCGGCGTGAAGGCGGCCATGCGGAGTTGCTCGGTGCCGGCGATGCCGGTGATCCGGTCGATATGGTCCTGCTTCGGCCCCTCGCGCCGCAGCAGCAGCGACAGCGGCAGGATCGTCGCGATGCTGAACAGGCCGATCGCCAGATAGATCGGCCGCCAGCCTTCGGTCGTAACCGAATCCTGCAGGACCAGCGGCAGGAGCATGCCGGCGAAGTAGTTGCCGCAGGCGACGGTGGCGACCGCCATGCCGCGGCGGCGCACGAACCAGTGCGAGATATTGGCCATCAGCGGCCCGAACATGGAGCCCGTGCCGATCCCGATCAGGACCCCGTGAACGATCGAGAGCTGCCACATCGCGTCCACTTGGGCGGAGCCGGCGAAGCCGAGCCCCAGCGCGACGCCCGCGACCAGCCCCGGCAGCATCATCCCGATGCGATCGATAACGCGCCCGACGACGATGTTGCCGAGCGCGAAGAAAATCATGGAGATGGTGTAGGGGATCGTCGCTGTCGCCCGGTCGACGCCGAACTCGGCCTGCACCGCCGGCATCACGATCACATAGGACCAGAGACCGATGCTCCCGATCGTCGCCA
>JAPPHW010000188.1 GCA_028820945.1 Defluviicoccus sp. | reverse complement strand
ACGACGTGCAGCTGGTGCCGCGCTACGCCCGGGTGGTCGAGCCGCCCGCCGCCGAGACGACCCTGTTCGGACGCGACTACGCGGCGCCCCTCGGCATCGCGCCGATCGGCGGGCCGGGCACCGTGTTCCCCGGCGCGGAGACCTACCTCGCCGCCGCCGCCCAGGCGGCGCGCATCCCCTATACGCTCGGCGTGATGTCGGGAATCGACGTCGAGCGCGCGGCGGAGATCGCCCCCGACGTGCTGTGGTTCCAACTCTACCGGTTCTCGCGCAACGACCACGAGATCGGCTTCGACCTGGTACGCCGCGCCGCGGACGCCGGCGCGCACGTGCTGGTGCTGACCGTCGACACGCCGATCCGCACGACCCGGCCGCGCGAGGTGAAGAGCGGGATATCGAACCCCTTCCGCATGACCGCCCGGCTGCGCATGGAAGCCTTGTCGTCGCCGCGCTGGTTCCGCTCGCTGCTCAGGAACGGCGTCCCCCGTTTCGTGTCGTTCGCGCCCTATATCGGTGCCGACCCGACCTTCGCCGCGACCGCGGCGTTCGTGGAGCGCGAGTTCGGCGGCGCGTTCACCTGGGACGAGATCGCGCGCTACCGCGACAAGTGGAAGAAGCCGATGGTGCTGAAGGCCGTCCTCCACCCGGACGACGCCGAGCGCGCGGTCTCGCTCGGGCTCGACGGGATCGTCGTCTCCAACCACGGCGGGCGGCAGATCGACGCGCTGCCGCCCTCGATCGACCTGCTTCCCGGGATCGTGGAACGGGTTGGCGGACGGGCGACGATCGTCCTCGACAGCGGCGTGCGGTCGGGCGTCGACGTGGCCCGCGCGGTCGCGCTCGGCGCGGACGCGGCGTTCGCCGGCAAGGCGTTCCTGTGGAGCCTCGGCGCGCTCGGCGCGCGGGGTCCCGGGCACCTGATCGACCTCTTCGTCGAGGATATCCGCGCGACCCTCGGCCAGCTCGGCTGCGAGAGCCTGGACGAGCTCCGCTCCGTCGCCGTGCGCCACGAAGGCGCCTTCCGGGTCGGGGAACGCGCGAGTCCCGTCTTGCGCCGCGCGGAAATCGGGCAATGATCCGCGGAGCGCGCACGATCGACGGAGGACGAGGACCGTGCTGAGCCGGGAAGAAAACGAAATCCTGACCCGCGTCGGGCCGGACACCCCGATGGGCCGTGCCATGCGGCGCTATTGGCTGCCCATCGCGGCGTCGCGGCAATTGCCGGGTCCCGACTGCGACCCGCTCCGCACCCAGCTCCTCGGCGAGAACTTCGTGGTGTTCCGCGACTCGAGCGGCAAGGTCGGCGTCATCGACGAGTTCTGCGTGCACCGCCGCGCCTCGCTGGCGCTCGGCCGGGTGGAGAACGGCGGCATCCGCTGCCTGCTGCACGGCTGGAAGTTCGCGGTCGACGGCACGGTGCTGGAATCGCCCAACTGCGACCCTTCGATGCGCATCAAGGTGCGCCAGCCGGCCTGGCCGGCCGTCGAGGACGGCGGCTTCGTCTGGACCTATATCGGCCCGGCGGAGAAACGGCCGCCCTTCCAGCGCTACCGCTTCTTCGACAGCCCGGAAGAGAATTGCGTGATCCTCAGGATCAACACCGGGGCCAACTACCTCCAGCTGTACGAGGGCGGCACCGACTCGTCCCATGTCGGGGTGCTCCACATGAACATGATGAACCCGGGCTGGAAGGTCGGCGCCTTCGCCGGCGGCGACACGGCGAACGAGAACGACAGCACGAAGGTCGGCGAGAAGGCCGGCGCGATGTCCGAGAAATCCACGATGTATGTCGGGGACAGCATCTTCGACGCCAATGTCGAGCTGCATATGGAGGACACAGATTACGGCTACCACTACGCTGCCTTCCGCAAGGCCGCGCCGGCCGACGACGGCCGGAAGCGCTGGAACGTCCGGATCACCCCGGTGATGTTCCCGACCGGGCGGATCATCCCCGCGCACGCCTTCGACTTCTATGTCTTCGAGGTCCCGATGCGGGACGATCTGACGGCGACCTATCTGGTGTTCGACGCGCCGGGGCCGCTCGACCGGCAGGAGATCGTCGACACGATGGGGCTCGCCGACCCGCGCTTCTGGAACGACACGGACTGCAACTTCCGCGCCAGCTGGGACGACCGCCTGGGCCAGGACCGGCGGCACCTGGACCGCAACTTCTCCGGCTTCACCGGCATCGAGCAGGAGGACGCGGTGATCGCGGTCTCGATGGGCCCCATCGTCGACCGCAGCAAGGAATACCTCGTGCCGTCCGACGGCGCGGTCATCCGCCTGCGCAAGCGGCTGCTCGAATCGGTGCGCCTGAACGAGGCCGGCGGGGATCCGCTGGGCCTTTCGATTACCGACTATTCGACGGTCCGTGCGAGGGCGGAGACGGTCCTGACCGAGGGCGAGCGCTGGCAGGACCTCGTGCCGGGCAACACCGCCGGACCGGTGCGGGTCGCGGCCGAATAAACGGATTTTGCGGCAAGGGAGGATCGCGCGTGGCGAACAAGGATCTGAGAGACTGGATCGACGAGCTCGACGCGGCGGGCCAGCTGGAGACCGTCACCGGCGCCGACCGCGAGGAAGAGATCGGCGGCATCGTCGACATCGCGATGCGCAGGATGACCAACCCGGCGGTGATGTTCGACGACGTGCCGGGCTATCCGAAAGGCCACCGGGTGCTCGCCAACATCCTGACCTCGGTGCCGCGCATCAATCTCGCGCTCGGCCTCCCCATCGACACGCCGGAGGTCGATCTCGTGAATTACTGGCGGGACTACATGCGCGACCAGCCGATCCACGCCCCGGTCGAGGTCAACGGCGGACCCCTCAACGAGAACCTATTCGAGGGCGACGACATCGACATCACCGCCATCCCGTCGCCCCGCTGGCACGAGCGCGACGGCGGCTACTATATCGGCACCGCCTGCATGGTGGTGATGAAGGACCCGGATTCGGGCTGGGTCAATTACGGCGCCTACCGCGTCCAGGCGCACGACCCCAGGACCGCCTCGGTCATGGTGTCCAGGGGCAAGCACGGCAACATGATCATGAACAAGTATTTCGACCGCGGCGAGCGCTGCCCCGTCGCCGTGGTCGCCGGCATGCACCCGGCGCTGTTCATGGTCGCCGGGCTGGAGATGCCGCACGGCGCGAACGAGTACGACTGCGCCGGCGGGCTGCTGGGCGAGGGGGTGCAGATCATCAACATGCCGAGGACCGGGCTTCCCGTCCCGGCCAATGCCGAGATCGCCTTCGAGGGGTACGTGGCGCGCGACGACCTGGTCGACGAGGGGCCGTTCGGCGAGTGGGCAGGCTACTACGCGGGCGACATGCACCCCGAGCCCGCCATCCGAATCGAGACCTTCATGCACCGCGACGAGCCGATCCTCTTGGGCGCGATCCCGGGCGTGCCGCCCAACGACGACACGTTCTACCGCGGCACCTATCGCTGCGGCGCGGTGTGGAACCAGCTGGAGGCCGCCGGCGTGCCTGAGGTCAAGGGCGTCTGGGCGCACGAGGCGGGCGGCAGCCGGATGTGGCTCACCGTCTCGATCAGGCAGATGTATGGCGGCCATTCCAAGCAGGCCGGCATGATCGCCTCGCAGTGCCACGCCGGCGCCTACGCCAACCGCTGGGTGGTGGTGGTCGACGACGACATCGACCCGGCCAACATGAACGACGTGCTGTGGGCGATGTGCACCCGCTGCGACCCGCGCGAGGATATCGAGACGATCCAGGGCGGCTGGAGCACCCACCTCGACCCGATGTGCTACAGCCACGACGACCGCCGCAACGCCCGCGTGGTGGTCGATGCCTGCAAGCCCTTCGCGCGCGGCGACGACTTCCCCGCCGTGGTCCGCAACAGCGCCGAGCTCGAAGCGCGGGTGACCGCGAAGTTCGGCGATCTGTTCGGGGGGTGAAAAGCGCCCTTCGATACGCGGCTTCGCCGCTACTCAGGGTGAGGTCGGAGCGGCAGGAAAAATTCCCTCATCCCGAGTAGGCGCGCCAGCGCCGTATCGAGGGACGGGCCTGGCGGCGAAGGAGATGCGGGACTACAGCGCGCCTCCCCCGGGCCGGTAGCAGATCGCGTCGAGCTCCACCTTCATGCCGTCGAGGGCGAGCCGGTTGGCGCCGAACAGGGTGCTCGCCGGCCTGTGGGGCCCAAAATATGTCTTGCGCACCGCATTCAGCTCCCGGCGTTCGTCGCAATCGTCGAGATACGCGGTGACCTTCGCCACGTCCTCGAAACCGAAACCGGCCTCGGCCATGATGCGTTGCAGGTTGTCGTGCATCTGCGTGGCCTGCGCCGTCATCGTATCGCCCGGCAGTCCGAGGGCGTCGTCGAACGGACCCTGGCCCGAAACGAACAGGAAATCGCCCGCTTGCACGGCATCGGTGTAGTGGCTGATGGGCTCGTGGATGCCGGGCACGCGAAACTCCGTTCGCGGCGGGGCTCCGTCGCCCGGCCTGTACGCGATCGCCTCGATCTCGTGGTTCATCCCCGGGATCGCGAGGCGCCGCACCCCGAACAGGGTGCTGCAGGGCCGGCTGTCGCCGAAGAAGTGCTTGCGCGCGACGTTGATTTGCGACCGATCCCGCACGTTCTCCAGGTAACAGACGACCTTGCAGACGTCCTGGAAACCCATGCCCGCAGCATCCAGCATGACCTCCATGTTCTCCATCGTCTTGAAGGCCTGCTTGCCGGGATCGCCCCAGAGCACCGCGCTGCCGTCACGGCCGACCGGCCCGGTTCCGGAGATGAAGGCATAGTCGCCGCATTTCACGACATCGACATAGTGGCTGGGCGGTTCGAAAAGGCTTTCGCACCGGATTTCCTCTTTCGGCGGCCCGCCGTTCGCCGGCTTGTAGGCGACGCACTCGATTTCCAGCAACATGCCGGGCAGCGCGAGATGTCCCACCCCGACCCGGGTGCTGCCGGGACGGGAGTCGCCGTGAAAGTCGGCGCGGACCGGATTGATCCTGGGGCCGTCGTTCACCTCTTCCATCAGCACCTTGAAATAGACCACGTCGCTCGGCGACATGTCGGCGGCGGAGAGTACCCTGTCGATATTGGCGCAGGTCGCTTCGCACTGCTTGACTACGTCGCCCTCGCCGATCAGGGCTCCGTCCCCGTCGAACGGTCCGGCTCCCGACAGGTAGAGGAAATCGCCGCAGAGCACCGCATCGGTGTAGTGGCTGATCGGTTCCATCAGATCGTCGAGACGGATTTCCTTGCGCGGCGCCGCCATGGTTTCCTCCCTTGCGCGAAGCCCGAACTGGGCGAGCGTCGCGAAATATCCCGGGGCCCGCAAGCCGCACGGCGCCGCCGGGTTGCCCGCCGGCCGGTTCCGGGCCACGCTCGATCCTGTGCCCGAGGGGGTCCGAATGATCGTCGATGCGAACGGCATCCGCTTCAACTGCGTAATTTCCGGGCGGGAAGGGGCGCCCTGGCTCACCTTCAGCAACGCGCTCGCGACAGAGCTTACGATGTGGGACGAACAGGCGCGCGCGTTCGCCGCCGGCTATCGAATTCTGCGATACGACACGCGCGGACATGGCGGCAGCACGGCGACGGATGGGCCGTACAGCCTCGACATGCTCGCCGACGACGTTGTCGCGATCTGGGATGCGATCGGGGTCGGCCGGAGCCACGTCGTCGGCCTATCCATCGGTGCGATGACCGCCGTCGGCCTCGCGCTCCGGCACCCCGAACGCCTCGATCGCGTCGTCGTCGCCAACGCCCGGCCGGACAATCCCCCCGAACTGCGCGGCGCGCGCGAGCGGCGTATCGCCGCGATCCGGCGCGAGGGGATGTCGGGATTGGCGGAACCGACCGTCGAGCGCTGGTGCAGCGGCGCGTTCCTGGCGTCGCAACCGGACGCGGCGAAGACGCTCGTGTCGATGGTCGCCGGGACCTCGGCCGCGGGGTATGCCGGTTGCGTGCATGCCCTGCTGGGCCTCGACTATCGGGAACGGCTGGGGGAGATCCGCGCTCCGACCCTGTTCGTCGCGGGCGGCCAGGACACGGGCGTCCCCCCGGAGGCGATGCGCGAGATGCACCGGGCGGTGCGCGGCTCGCAATTCGTCGAACTCGCCCGCGCCGGGCATATTTCGAACGTCGAGTGCCCGGTGGAATTCACCGCCGCCGTCGAAGAGTTCCTTTCCGCGCGTTCGGACACACGATAGCGGCGGCGGTGCGCGGGTCGATCGGGCGCGGGACCTCGTCCGCCACCGGCTCGCGGTCGCGGCCGCCGATCTCCGGGTCCGGGACGGTGTCCGGGAGGAGCCGAGTATAGGGGTGGCAGGGTAGCGGGATCGGACTTGGACAATGAGCGGGTGTCGGCGTCGTCTCTTGCGAGTCGACGCGGGCATGTCGCATCATGGCGCGGCGGTCGGCCAGTCAATTATCGATGCGCCAGTCCATGCTGGTGCGGTCTCGGCACCGCCGGTAGAGCGACCACGGGAGCGTGCATCATGGGGCTGGCTCGGTTGGCGCCCTTGGCCATTGGCGCCTTTCTCGTTTCTGTCGGGGCGGCGGCGGAGCGGGGACGCGACGGTCACGCAGGCATCATTTACTGGCAGGCCCCGTCGATCCTCAATCCTTACCTATCGGGTGGGACCAAGGACCTTGAAGCCGCGTCGATGATTCTCGAGCCGCTGGCCCGGTTCGACCAGTCCGGAAATCTGACTCCCTGGCTTGCCGCCTCGGTGCCCACGGTGGCCAACGGCGGGGTTTCGGCCGATCTCAGAACCGTGACATGGAAACTGCGCGAAGGCCTGGTCTGGTCCGACGGAAGCCCGGTCACGGCCGCCGATGTGGCGTTTACCGCCGAGTACTGCCTGGATCCCGCCGGCGGCTGTTCCCAACTCGCCAAATTCGACGACGTGACGTCGGTCGAGGCGCTCGACGATCTCACCGTCAGGGTCACCTTCGGCGTGCCCAAGCCCTACCCGTACGGTCCTTTCGTGGCGGCCACCTCGCCGATATTGCAGAAGGCCCAGTTCGGCGATTGCAAGGGCGCGCGGGCACCGGAATGCACCGAGGCCAATTTCCGGCCCGTCGGTACGGGGCCGTTCCGTGTGACCGAGTTCCGGCCGAACGACGTGATCACCCTCGAAGCCAACCCCCGCTACCGCGATCCGGCGAAGCCCCGCTTCGCTACCGTCACGTTCAAGGGCGGCGGCGACGCGGCTGCTGCCGCGCGCGCCGTGCTGGCGACCGGCGAGTTCGATTATGCCTGGAACCTGCAGCTCGCCCCGGATGTGCTGCGCGGCATGGAGACAGCCGGCAAGGGAACGGTCGTCTCGAGTTTCGGAACCCTTGTCGAGCGGCTGGTGGTGAACCTGGCCGATCCGTCCCCCGAGCGGGGCAAGGCACGCTCCACGCGCGTCCATCCGCATCCTTTCCTGACGGACCGCGCGGTTCGCAGGGCGTTGTCGATGGCCATCGACCGCAAGCTTCTCGTCGAGATCGGCTACGGGCAGGCCGGACGCCCGGCCTGCAACGTGGTTCCGGCGCCCGAGATCTACGCGTCCACAGCGAACGACGATTGTCTCCAACAAGACATCGAGGGCGCGAATCGCCTGCTGGACGCGGCCGGATGGCGGCCCGGCCCGGACGGGATACGGCAAAAGGGCGGCGCGCGGCTCTCCATCCTGTTCCAGACCTCGACCAACGCGGTCCGGCAGGACTTCCAGGCCCTGATCAAGCAATGGTGGTCGAAAATCGGGGTCGAGACGGAACTCCGCAATATCGACGCCTCGGTGTTCTTCGGAGGCGACCCCGGCAGTCCGGACACGTATCAAAAGTTCTTCGCCGACATCGAGATGTACGCCAACAATTTCGAAGGGACGGATCCGGAACCCTATCTCGGCTCATGGCGTTGCGGTAACGAACCCCGGCCGGCCTCTCAGTGGCAGGGAGCGAACGTGCCCCGCTATTGCAGCGAGGCCTACGATCGCCTTCTCACCGAGTTGGCGAAGACGGGCGACATCGCCGAGAGGGCCCGGCTGGCCAAGGCAATGAACGACATGCTGGTCCGGGACTATGTGTTGATCCCGCTGGTTCACCGCGGGCGCGTGTCAGCGCATGCCCGCTCCCTCGGCGGGGTGCGGCTGAACACCTGGGACAGCGAAATCTGGAATATCGCCGACTGGCATCGCGTCCGGTGAGGCGCGAGCCGCCGTAGCGCCCGCGACGGCATCGGTTTGAGGCGTCCGGAACATGCCCGTCTATACCCTTCGGCGCGTGCTCATCGCCGTTCCGACCCTTCTCCTGATCAGCCTGATCCTGTTCCTTCTGCTCGATCTGGCACCGGGCGACCCGACCGCGCAGCTGCCGCTGACGATCCCGCCGGAGGTGAAGGCGAAGATTCGCGTGTCGCTCGGGCTGGGCGAACCGATACACGTCCGCTACCTGCTCTGGCTCCAGCAGTTCTTCGTCAACGAACCGCTGCACCTGATGTCGCAACTCACGGGGCTCGATCTCGCCGGCGATCGGCACAGGGTGATTTCGTGGCAAACACGTTCTCCCGTGGTCGATCTCGTGATCGAGAGGCTGCCGCAAACGCTGTGGGTCGTCGGGCTGTCCTATCTGGCGGGAATCGCGATCGGGCTCCCGGTGGGGATCTTCTCGGCCCGGCACCAGTACGGATGGTTCGATCAGCTTGGAACCTTCGTCTCCATGATCGGGTTCTCCGTGCCCACCTTCTTCAGCGGCGTGTTGATGATCGTCGTCTTCTCCGTCGAGCTCGGCTGGTTTCCGTCCATCTACGATACCACGCACACGGTCACCGGCTGGGACAGTCTCCTGTTTCAACTCCGGCAGATGGCAATGCCCGTCACGGTGCTCGCGCTATACAACGCGGCGCAGATCAGCCGCTTCATGCGGGCGTCCGCGCTCGATAACCTCAACCTCGATTACGTTCGCACCGCGCGGGCCAAGGGCATGTCGGAGCGGAGAGTGATCTTCGTTCATGTCCTGCGAAACGCCGTCGGTCCGGTTGTGACCGTCGTCGCGCTCGGCGTCCCGGGTATATTCGGCGGCGCCATCATCACAGAGCAGATCTTCAAGGTTAACGGTCTGGGACACCTCCTGATCACATCGATCCAGGCCAGCGATCTGCCGACGGTGCAAACCCTGACATTCGTTTTCGCGGTGCTGATCGTCGCGTGCAACCTGCTGGCGGACCTGCTGCTCGGTATTCTCGATCCGAGGATTCGCTATGGTTGAGGCCCGTCCCCGCCGGCGTTTGCGCGGGAGCCGCGCCTTGCGGCAATTCATGCGCCACAAGGGAGCGTTGCTGGGTTTCTGCTTCCTTGTCTTTATCCTGGTTTTCGTCTCGTTCGGTCCGACGATCTGGACCGTCGATCCCCAGTTCATCGACATCCGGGCGCGGAATTCGGGGATGAGCCTTTCCCATCCGCTCGGCACCGATCAGCTCGGGCGGGACATGCTGGCGCGCCTGATGGCAGGGGGGCGCGCTTCGGTGGCCGTCGGCGTCGCCGCGATGCTGCTCTCGCTCCTTATCGGCGGCCTCGTCGGGCTCCTGGCGGGCTTCGTGCGCTGGCTGGACGGCCCGCTGATGCGCCTCACCGACCTCTTTCTGGCTCTTCCCCTTCTGCCCCTTCTGCTCGTCGTCATATTGTTGTTTCGCGAAGCGCTGCGGGCCGCTTTCGGACCCGAGGCGGGGATATTCGTGCTCATGGTCGGGGTGATGGGCGTCACCGGCTGGATGCAGACCGCCCGCGTCGTCCGCGGCGAGGTCCTGACCGTGAAGGAGCGCGAATTCGTGGTCGCGGCGCGGGCGGTCGGGGTGCCGGAGCACCGGATCGCGCGGCGCCATGTCCTGCCGAACGTTCTGTCGTCCATCATGGTTTCGGCGACGCTGGGCATGGCCAACGCCATCATCACCGAATCCGCCCTCTCTTTTCTCGGACTCGGATTTCCCTCGGACTTCGCGACATGGGGCCGCCTGCTGTTCGATGCCACCGACTACCTGCACCAATATCCCGGCCGGGTTCTGTGGCCCGGCCTCGCGATTTCTCTCACCGTGCTATCGGTCAACTACATGGGCGATGGCCTCCGCGACTCGCTCGATCCGCGCACGCGCGCGCGCTGAGCGGGCGCGCGTGCGCGGAAGGAGAAGGATTCCGTTCGAAACGGATAGGCTTTAGGCTCACGGTCGTTCGCGGCGAAATTGCCGGCCGCGCTTCCCCAAAAAGAGTCCGGATCGAAACATGCAAAAACCTCCTTGGCCGAAAAAATTTACCCTAAATGCGGCAGTTGGAGGGCGTGATCGTCCTCTCGGGGCGGTCTGGCC
>JAPPHW010000422.1 GCA_028820945.1 Defluviicoccus sp. | reverse complement strand
GGGCGGCGATCTCTTCCGGCTTGAGACGGTTGTTGAGCAGCATCGGAACGGCGGCCAGCCGCTGCAGGGCAAGCAGCACGATACAATGGTCGAAGCTGCCGGGCAGCGCCGTCGCGACCCGGCTGAGCGGACCGATCCCGCGTTCGGCGAGACCGGCGGCAACCGTCTCTATCTCGTCGATCAGCTCACGATAGGTCAGCGACCGCACCGACGCATCGTCGACGAGGGCCGGATGGTCGGGGGTGCGCTCCGCCGACAGCCAGATGAGATCGAACGCGGTCTGCATGGTTCAGGTTCCTCGGGGCGTCATGACTCGGGCGGCGGTTGCAACGCGGCGGCGAGTCGGGCGAGGCAGGCGTCGCGTCCGGGCTCGAATCCCGCGCCGATCCACCAGGTCTCCACTTCTTCCAGCGCCCGGCCGATCGCCGGTCCCGGCTCCGCCCCGAGAGCGATGGCGTCCCTGCCGCCCACGGGAAAGATCGGGCGGGACCACGCAGCCAGCGCACGCGCGTGGCCCTGGAAAGCGGCCTCGTCTCCGCCCATCGAACGGCGGTCGGCCCAGGCGACGGCGAGCGCGTCTCCGAACGCCGTTTCGCCCCAGCGGTAGAGCCTCTCGCCGATCGAGGACGGATCGGGCGAGGCGATGAGGTCGGCGGACGCCCGGACGGCCTTCTCCAGCCGCCCCGATTCGGTGCGCGACAGGCGGAGCCTGCGGACGAGACCGTCGATATCGCTCGCCCCCGGCACCAGAACGGCGGCGAGGCGGCGGATTGCCGAGGGGCCGAGGCCGAGCTCGACTTCGATGCGCACGGTCCGGTCGAGCCGGTCGAGCGCTTCCGCCCCGGGGACGGCAAGACGGAGGGAATCGGTCTCCTCCATCGGGCGAAGCGCCTTGCCCGGATCGGGGGCGGACAGGATCCGCCGGAGCTCGGACCAGACCCTCTCGCCGGAAAGACCGGTGAGGCGCGGCGCGAACGCGCGGCAGGCCGCCATCGCCGCCGCGTCGGGCGCGCCCTTTCCGTACCCCGCGTGGAAGCGGAAGAAGCGGAGCAGCCGCAAGACATCCTCTTCCAGCCGTTCGCGCGGCGCGCCGACGAAGCGCACGCGGCCGGCACTGAGATCTTCGAGCCCGCCCGTCGGGTCGTAGAGCGTGCCGTCGGCGTCCAGGTAAAGCGCGTTGATGGTAAAGTCGCGCCGCGCGGCGTCGCCCGGCCAGTCGTCGGTGAACGCGACCGTGGCGCGGCGTCCGTCGGTCTCGACGTCGCGGCGCAGCGTGGTGATCTCGTACACCGCGCCGTCGACCAGCGCGGTCACCGTACCGTGGACGAGGCCGGTCGGAATCACCCTGATCCCACGCCCGTCGAGCAGCGCCACGACCCGATCGGGCGGAGCCTCGGTCGCCACGTCGATGTCGCCGACCTCCCGTTCCGCCAGGGTATCGCGCACGCAGCCGCCGACGAAGCGGGCCCTGTCGCCCTCCGCGGCAAGGCGCGAGAGCAGGGTCCGCGCGGCCTCCGAGGTCATCCACGGTTTCGGCTCGATGCGTCCCGCCGGTTCCAACGAACCCGCCGATCAGTTGCCGTCCGACGGCCCCGCGTGGCGCCCGGGCACGACCTCGCCGTCGATGACCCGGGCGGGCTGGTAGACCTCGCCCGGCTCGCCGCCGATCAGCAGCGCGATCGAGCCCAGCGTCAGCGCCAGCAGGATCAGCCCGGCGACGCTCAACTGCGGCCACGGCGCGGCGGCCCAGCCCCTCCTTGTCTCCGGCTCGCCGGGGCGCTGCGGCCGGAACCGGTGCCACAGGTACCAGACCAGCGCCGGCAGCACCAAGGGAAGCACGTATGTGATGAGGATGCGCGTCATCGTTTCGCCAGAACGTCCCCGAGATTGACCAGAATGCGCGCGGTCAGCCCCCAGATATAGTACCCCTCGTAGGGGATCGCGTAGAACTGGCGTTCGACATTGCCGCGCACGCGGGTCTCGAAGCGGCGATTCGCGGGATCGATCAGGAAGTCGAGCGGCACCTCGAAGATTTCCGCCACCTCGTTCTCGTCGGGAACCAGGGAGAACGGCGGGGCGAGCATGCCGACAACCGGAACCACACGGTAGCCGGTGCCGGTCTCGCGAACGCCGAGGCGCCCGAGCAGCTCGACATCCGTTTCGGAAAGGCCGATCTCCTCGCGGGTCTCGCGGAGCGCCGTCGCTTCGGGCGTCGCGTCATGCTCTTCGACGCGGCCGCCGGGAAAGGAAATCTGGCCCGAATGCGATTTGAGATGGTCCGTCCGGCGGGTAAACAGGACCGTAGGCCGGTCCCCCCGGTCGACGATCGGCACCAGCACCGCGGCGGGCTTCAGCGCTTCCGCGCCGTTGGACGGGTCGTCCGCGCCGAGCCGGTCCGGCCCGACGTCCGATACGTCGACCGGTATGCCGGGGCCGCGGAACACGCCCCGGATGGCTTCCAGGCGGGAGTCCATCACGGCGCGCCCGTCACCCTTCTCCGGCGGGGCCGAGGGGGAAGGCCGCGCCGCCGCTCCTGACCACGATCGTCGCCCCGTCGGGGCCGCCGACTTCTTCGCCGAGCTCGACGAGATCGTAGAACACGGAGCGCACGATCAGCGCGTCGAGCCCCTCGCGTACGCGCACATAGGGCGCCGGCTCGCCGCTCTCTCGGTCCGTGTCGACCCGTATGGGATGATCCCCGTCCACGCCGACCATGTCGTCGATATTGGTGCGGAAGCGGATCGTCCGGCCGTCCCCCTCTCCTTCGACGAACATCTCGACCGCGGTGAAGGGGGCGTCCTCGACAGAAATCCGGCACTTCTCGAACGGCGTCTCGAGCCAGTAATCTCCCGCCGGGTCGCGGCGGAGTACGCTCGCGAACAGCTTGACCAGAGGTTTGCGGCCTATCGGCGAGCCGTGATAGAACCACGTCCCGTCGCGCGCGATCCGCATGTCGATATCGCCGCAGAATTGCTGGGCGGCGGCGGTGCCGACACCCGGCGCCGGTCGCGGCCGCAGCGCTTGCGACAGTCGGCGAAGATCGGACTCGGACATCGTTTGCGTCTGCCCCCTCGTGAGGTGCCCGTGCCGGATATGCCAATCGACCGACCGACCCCCATCGACGCGCCGCCCAGGGCGACCGAAATCGAGGCGCTCGGCCACCGCATGGCGATGGTCCGCGACCGGATCGGCCGCGTGATCTTCGGCCAGGAACAGGTCGTCGAGCAAACCCTTATCACCCTTCTCGCGGGCGGTCACGCCCTGCTGATCGGATTTCCGGGACTTGGCAAGACGCGGCTCGTCGAAACGCTCGGCACGGTGCTGGGGCTCGACGACAAGCGGGTCCAGTTCACGCCCGACCTCATGCCGGCCGACATTCTGGGCTCCGAAGTCATGGAGGAGAGCGAATCGGGACGCCGCGGGTTCCGCTTCATCCAGGGTCCCGTCTTCGCCCAGCTCCTGATGGCCGACGAAATAAACCGGGCGAGCCCGAGGACCCAGTCGGCGCTGCTCCAGGCGATGCAGGAGCAGCGCGTCTCCGTCGCCGGGCGCTATCACCCGCTGCCGCTGCCGTTCCACGTTCTGGCGACGCAGAACCCGCTCGAGCAGGAGGGAACCTACCCGCTGCCGGAGGCGCAGCTCGACCGTTTCCTGCTGCAGATCGACATCGACTATCCGGAACTGGGCGCGGAACGCCAGATGCTCGTGGCGACCACCGGCGCCGCGCAGCCGCCGGCCGAGCAGGTGATGACCGGCGAAGAACTTCGCGCCGCCCAGCAGCTCGTCCGCGCGATTCCGGTGGGCGAATCGGTGGTCGAGGGCATACTCGACCTCGTCCGGCGCGGCCGGCCCGACACGTCCGATCTGCCTGAGCTGCCGGGCCAGGTGGCCTGGGGCCCCGGACCGCGCGCGAGTCAGGCGCTGATGCTGGCGAGCCGTGCCCGCGCGTTGCTGGACGGCCGGCTCGCGCCGTCCCTCGACGACGTGCTGGCGCTGGCCGGCCCGGTCCTGCGCCACCGCATGGCGGTCACCTTCGCCGCGCGCGCCGACGGAATCACGGTAGACGACATCATCGGAAGACTGTGCGCACCCCTCGGCTAGACCGAATCGGCACATCCTCGAACCGCGCCGCGCCGGCGCTCCGGCGGAGCGCCGAGGAAGCGGCCGAGCGGATTCCCGACCTCATGGTGGAGGCGGATCGGATCGCATCCTCGGTCATCGCCGGAATCCACGGACGCCGCCGGGTCGGCCGGGGAGACACGTTCTGGCAGTTCCGCCAGTACCAGCCGGGCGACAGCGCGCAGTCGATCGACTGGCGCCAGACCGCGAAGTCGCGCTTCGCCTATGTCCGCGAGACCGAGTGGGAAGCGGCCCAGAGCGTTTGGATCTGGTGCGACGGCTCGCCGTCGATGCGCTTCCGGTCGGATCCGCGATGGCCGGACAAGCGCCACCGCGCCGCCGTCCTCGCGCTGGCGCTGGCCATTTTGCTGGTCCGCGGCGGAGAGCAAATTTCCTTGCTGGGATCCGGGTTGGCACCCGACAATGGCCGCGGCGCCCTCGAGCGCTTCACCGGACACTTGGTGCGCGCGTTGGAAGAAGACCGCAGCCTGCCGACCGTCGAACCGCTGCCCCGCCACGCCCGGCTGGCGATCGTCGGCGACATGCTGTCCCCGCTCGCCGACATCGAGGAAAGGGTGCGCGAGTTCGCGGCCATGGGGGTGGAAGGCCACCTCCTGCAGGTAATCGATCCGGCCGAGCTGTCGCTTCCGTTCGACGGGCGCGTCCGCTTCGAAGGGCTGGAGAACGAGGGCAGCATCGTGATCGGACGGGTCGGCGGCATCCGCGAGGACTATGCCGATGCAATGCGACGCCACCGGGACGGTCTCGGCGCGCTTGCACGCTCGCTCGGATGGACATGCGCCGCGCACGTGACCGAGCAACCGCCGCAGACAGCGCTGCTCTCGCTCCACGCGGCGCTCGCGCCGCCCGAGGCGTGACCCGTGTTCGGCCTCGGCGCGCTCGGCTTCGCCGCCCCCTGGTTTCTGCTCGCCGGGCTCGTCCTGCCGCTGATCTGGTGGCTGCTTCGCGTCACTCCCCCGGCGCCGAGGCTGGTGGCGTTTCCGCCGATCCGGTTCGTTCTGGGTCTGCGATCGCCGGAGGAATCGCCGGCCCGCACGCCGCTCTGGCTGATCGTGCTCCGCAGCCTTATCGCCGCGCTCATCGTGCTCGCCGTCTCCGGCCCGGTCATCAACCCGAACGAGGGATTGCGGGGCACCGGCCCGCTGATCCTGATCGTGGACAACGGATGGGCATCGGCGCGCAACTGGCAGGATCGCGTGGCTGCGTGGAACGAGTGGCTGGACCGCGCGGAGAGCGAGAACCGCCCGGTGCGCCTCTTGACCACGGCGCGCGGCACGGCGGGCGGACCGGTGGCCTTTTCCGATCCGTTGCGGGCTGACGAGGCGCGTGAGGTCCTGCGGGCGGCCGAATCCCTGCCCTGGCCCGCCGATCATGGCGCCGCGCTCACCGCCGCCGAATCGCTCTCCGTCGATGGCTCGGCGCATACGGTGTGGCTGAGCGACGGGACGGAGACTCCGCAAACCCAGGAGCTCGCGCGGCGCATGCAGCGCTTCGGGAGCCTCGACGTGGTCGTCTCCGATCCGTCCGCGACCGCGCTCTTGCTAAGAGTGTCGGGAAGCGATCCGGACGGGATCGAGGCGGTGGTGGAACGCGCCGACGACCGCGAGCGCCCCGCGCGCTGGGTTCGCGCGGTCGCCGAGGACGGCCGCGTGCTGGAGCGCCAGAGAGTCTCGTTCGAACCGGGCAACCGGCAGAGCGGGGTCCGGTTCGCCTTGCCGCCCAGGCTCAGAAACGCCATCGCCCGGCTGGAAATCGAGGACGAGAACACCGCGGCGGGCGCCTTCCTGCTCGATGAGCGATGGCGGCGGCGCCCGGTCGGCCTGGTATCCGGCGGCACGGTGGACACCGACCAGCCGCTGTTGAGCGCACTCTACTATCTCCAGCGGGCGTTGCAGCCGTTCAGCGAGGTGACCCGGGGTTCGGTCGGCGAGCTGGTGACGAAGCCCCATGCCGTCATCGTGCTCGCCGATATCGGCAAGCTCAGCGGCGAGCAAACCGACGGCCTCGCGCGCTGGATCGAGCGCGGCGGCGTGGTCGTTCGCTTTTCCGGCCCGAAACTCGCGCGCAACGCCGATACGCTGTTGCCCGTGGAGTTGCGCAGCGGCGGGCGCGTCCTCGGCGGCGCGCTGTCGTGGACCGCGCCCGCGCGGCTCGCCCCGTTCGAGGAGGCGAGCCCGTTCTTCGGCCTCCCTGTTCCGCGCGATGTCAGGGTTCGGCGCCAGGTGCTTGCCGAGCCCTCTCTCGAGCTGAACGAGAGGACCTGGGCACGCCTCAGCGACGGAACTCCGCTGATCACCGCCCAGCGGAACGGCCTGGGCTGGCTGATTCTGGTCCACGTAACCGCCAACACAGAGTGGTCGAACCTGCCGATTTCGGGTCTGTTCGTGGACCTGCTGCGGCGCATCGTCGACCTGTCGCAGGGCGTCATAGAGGAAGACTCCAAGGCGACCCTGCCGCCTCTCCAGTCGTTGAACGGGTACGGGGTCCTGGGCGATCCCCCGCCTTCGGCCGGCGCCATCTCGCCGCGTGCGGCGGTCGCGCCCGCGCCGGGTCCGGCCTCGCCGCCCGGCTACTACGGCAGCGACACCGCGCGTCAGGCGCTCAACCTGTCGGACGGTGTCAAGACGCTGGAGGCGCTCGGCCCGTTGCCGGAGGGTATTGGCCGGATCGGCTTCAAGAAAAGCGAAACCGCGCTGTCCCTGGCGCCGTGGCTGCTGCTCGCCGCCCTGCTCCTCGCGATCGCCGACACCGCGATCGGCCTCGTCATGCGCGGGCTGTTGCGGCTGCGCCCGGCGAAGGCAGCCGTCGGGACGGTTTCGGCCCTGGCGCTCGCCGTCCTCGCGATGGGCGGACCGGCGGACGCCCAGACGACGGGAACCGGGACGCGAACGGGAATCGACGCGCGTGCGCTGCGCGCCACTCTCGAGACCGGCCTCGCCTATGTGATAACCGGAGACAGCTCCGCCGACCGGGTCTCCCGCGCGGGGCTTGCCGGTCTCAGCCGGGTGCTCCGCCAGCGAACCTCCGTCGAGCCGGCGGAGCCGCTCGGCGTCGACATCGAGCGCGACGAGCTCGCCTTCTTCCCCCTGCTCTACTGGGCGGTTTCGATCCAGCAGGTCCCGCCGTCCGACCGGGCGCAGGAAAAGCTCAACCGATACATGAGAAGCGGCGGGACGATCCTGTTCGACACCCGCGAGCGGGGCGATTTCGCGGTCGGTACGCTGGGCGGCGAAGGACCCGCCGGCCGGCATCTGCGCCTCCTGCTGCGGGGACTGGATATCTCCACCCTGATCCCGGTGCCCCGGGACCACGTGCTGACCAAGGCGTTCTACCTGCTGAGCGACTTCCCCGGACGCTGGAGCGGCGGGCGGGTCTGGGTCGAGCGGCGCGGCGGGCGGCACAATGACGGCGTCTCGTCGGTGATCATCGGGTCCAACGACTGGTCCGGCGCCTGGGCCGTCGACCGGCTCGGCGCGGCGATGTTCCCGGTGGTCCCGCGGGGCGAGATGCAGCGCGAGATGGCCTATCGGTTCGGGGTCAACTGGGTGATGTACGCGCTCACCGGCAACTACAAGACCGACCAGGTTCACGTGCCGGCGATCATCGAACGACTCGGCCAATGACCTCGATCGCCTTCGCGCCGATGTTCGACTGGATCGTGCTCGCCGCCGCCGGCGCGCTCGCGCTCGGCGTGCTCGCGCTGTGTGCTGTCACACGCGCCCGCGGGCTGGGCTGGCGGAGCCTCGCCCTCGCCGCGCTGTGGCTCGCCCTGGCCAACCCGGCGCTGGTCGAGGAGGAGCGCGAGCCGATCCCGGACCTGGTCACCGTGGTGGTCGACGAGTCCGACAGCCAGAAGATCGACGGCCGCCGCAAACGCTCCGAATACACTTTGGAGGAATCGCTTGCGAAGTTGAAAAAACTCAACAATCTCGATGTTCGCGTTATCTGGACGGGATCGGAGCAGAGCGCGGTCGCCGGCACCGGCGAGGGCACGCGGCTGTTCGAGGCGCTGGGCCGCAGCCTGTCGAGCACGTCGCGCCGGCGCATGGCCGGAACCGTGCTGCTGACCGACGGCCAGGTTCACGACGTTCCCGGCGCCGAGGACGCCCTTCCCTTCGCCGGGCCGCTGCACGTGCTGCTCAACGGCAGGCGCGGCGAGCACGACCGGATCCTGTTCGTCGACAAGGCGCCGAGCTTCGGGCTGGTCGGCACCAAGGCGCAGATCGAGGTCCGGATCGAGGACGCGGCCGCTGCCGGGGGCCGGGCGCGGCTCTCCATCGCCCGCGACGGCAAGCAGGTCCGCCGGCTCGATGTGACGGTGGGTGCCGCGCAGAAGATCGAGGTCGAGATCGATCACGCCGGGTTCAACATTTTCGAGCTGGAAGTCGAGGGCAGGCCGGGCGAGCTGACGACCGTCAACAACCGGAACGTGGTCGAGATTTCCGGCGTGCGCGAACGGCTCCGCGTCCTGCTGGTCTCGGGCGAGCCGCATCCGGGAGGCCGGGTCTGGCGCAACTTCCTCAAGGCCGACCCGTCGGTCGACCTGGTGCACTTCACCATCCTGCGCCCGCCGGAGAAGCTGGACGCGACCCCGGTCCGCGAGCTGTCGCTGATCGCCTTCCCCATTCGCGAGCTGTTCGAGGTCAAGCTAGAGGATTTCGACCTGATCATCTTCGACCGCTATCGCCGCCGCGGCGTGTTGCCGGCGATCTATCTCGACAATATCGCGCGCTTCGTGGAGAAGGGCGGCGCGGTGCTGGAAGTGGCGGGGCCGGGCTTCGCATCCGCGCTGAGCCTCTATCGGACGCCGCTGGGGGAGATTCTTCCCGGCGCGCCGACCGGCCAGATCGTGGAGCGCGGATTCAAGCCCGTCGTCACCGATATCGGCGGCCGCCACCCGGTGACCGCGGATCTGTTCGGCGAAGCCGGCGGGAGATCGCGCTGGGGCCGCTGGTTCCGCCATATCGAGGTCGGCGCGCCGCGCGGGACCGTTCTGATGCACGGCGCGGGCGAGAGGCCGCTTCTCATCGTCGACCGGGTGGGCGAAGGGCGCGTCGCGCAGTTCCTGAGCGACCATATCTGGCTGTGGGCGCGCGGCTTCGAGACCGGAGGGCCCCATTCCGAGATCCTGCGCCGGCTCTCTCACTGGCTGATGAAGGAGCCCGACCTCGAGGAGAACGATCTGCGCGTCGTCGCCGACGGGCGCGGACTCACGATCGTGCGGCGCAGCCTCGATCGCCGCCACCCCGAGGTCGAGGTCACCGCGCCCTCGGGCAAGACGATTTCGGTATCTCTCGAGGAAGAAGGCGGCGGCCGGGCCCGCGCCACGGTGGTTCCGGAGGAATCGGGGCTCTACCGCGTGACCGACGGAGAACGGACGGCACTGACGGCGGTCAGGAGCCTGAACCCGGTGGAATTCGCCGACATGCGCACCACCGCCGACAAGCTCTCGGGAGTCGCCGCGCGGACCGGCGGCGGGATCGAATGGCTGTCGGACGGCCTGCCCTCGTTCCGGCGGGTCCGGCCGGACCGTCTCGCCTCGGGACCGGGCTGGATGGGGCTGGTGGCGAACCGCGACTACCGGGTGACCAGCATCGCGGAGATACCGGTGCTGCCGCCGCTCGTGCTGCTGCTGCTCGGCGTCGGCGCGCTGATGCTCGCCTGGCGGCGGGAGGGGCGCTGAAGCGCTCGACGGGCCGGCCTACTGGAATCCGAGCCCGCTGCAGATCGCGAGCACGATGTCCTGGACCAGATAGACATCCTTGACCAGCGGCAGCGACGCCGCGCCGAGAAAGAGCAGCCCGCCTATCAGCAGATATTCGCTCTTGCCCAAGACCCCTCCGGTCAGGCCCGCTGCCTGAACTGCGGGTCGGTGTATTGCGCGTTGTGCGCCAGCATCATCTTGATCAGGTCGGGCAGGCGGTCCTCGGTCGGCACCGGGTCGGTATCCCAGTGATTATACTCGTCGACCCCGCGGACCAGCGTCGCCGGCCGGCGTTCCAGCGTCGACTTGACGTGCGGCGGGATCAGGAAGAACGAATAGCCGACGCGGGTCTCGGTCGAGTTGTTGGGATAGGACGCGTGCGCGGTGCGCTCCTTGTGCATCGAGAACTGGCCCTGCTCCAGCTCCATGAAGACCGCCTTCGATTCGTCGAGCCCCTGGATGGTCTGGCCGCGGCCCAGCATGTT
>JAPPHW010000037.1 GCA_028820945.1 Defluviicoccus sp. | reverse complement strand
GCGCATAGGCCTGTCCCAGCCCCCGCCCGCCGCCGGTGATCGCGATCGTCTTTCCATCCAGGGCAAATGCCTCGCCCGCCATCGTCATACTCCTTCGCTTGAGGTTGGGTTCAGTGTTCGAGCGGCGCGACGCCGGTCTCGTCGGCGATCCCGTCGAGGGCCGCGCGCAGCGCGTCCGGGATCGGGATGCCGTGCTCTTCCCGGTCCGTCAGGCGCGCGGCGCGGCCGTCGCCCGGCACCCGGACCCCATCGAAGCCCGGCATGACCTCCGAGCCCCGCATCTGGCCCGCCACCCGGTCGACGGCCTGCCCGATCGCCGCCGCGTCGCCGAACGCCGCCGGGTCGAGGGCGCAGATGAACTGCCCGGTATTGGCCGCGCGGTCGACATCGGCGGCGTAGTCGAGCAGGTCCTCGCCCATCGCCGCGCCGTTGAGCGTGCCCGCGAGCAGCCCGATGACCAGCGCCAGCGCATAGCCCTTGTAGCCGCCCATCGGCAGCAGCAGACCTTCCGAGGCGCGCGCCGGATCGGTAAGGGGCGTGCCGTCGCGCGCGATCATCCAGCCCTCGGGCATGGCTTCGCCGCGCTGCGCGACGGTCCTGATCTTGCCCATCGACGCGACGGTGGTCGCGAAGTCCATCACCACCGGGGCGCCGTCGCCCGCGGGGATGGCGACCGCGAGCGGGTTGGTGCTGAGCAGCAGGTCGGTACCGCCCCAGGGCGGCATCTGGTTGCCGCCCCCGACCGCGCCGTAAATGCCGATCATGCCGTGCGCGAGCGGCATCGCGGCATAGACGGAAGCGGCGCCGGCGTGATTGCCGTTGCGCGTCCCGGCCCAGCCGATGCCGGTCTCCGAGGCCTTGGCGATCGCCGTCCGGACGGCGCGGTCGACCGCGAGGTGACCCATCCCGTTGTCGCCGTCGACCACCGCGACCGAAGCCGTTTCGCGCAGGATTCCGATCTTCGGAGTCTTGTTGATCCCGCCGCTCCGGATGCGCTTCAGGTAATCCGGCAGGCGGAAGATCCCGTGCGCGTCGAAGCCGGTGCGGTCGGCGGCGACCATCAGCCGCGCCACGTCGGCCGCGTCGCCCTCGGGCAGGCCTTCGCGGATCATCACCTCGGCGATGAAGCGTTCGAGCTCGCCGGCCGGGAAGCGCTCGCTCATCCCGTCCTCCGCGGTTCGCGGCGCCGCGCACCGAGATCCATCGTCGAGGTTAACAGATTGAAACAATTAATCTTTGTGTTCATCCCTATTGCCATTCCACGTGAGACTCAACCCGGTTCGGCGCTCCGCCGCGACAGGACGGGGAGGCTCGTTCATGGCAGGAATACCCCTCGCCAAGCGCCGAGTCGACGCGGCCCGGAGGGAATGCTATGCGCTGATCGCCGGGCTCCGGCGCATTCCCGGGGACTTGCCGGGCCGGTCGCCCACGATCCGACCGTGCTGCCGGAGCCGACAGGGGCACATATTGCGTGGAAGGCGGGACGGTTCCGGACATGGCCATCGGACGATCTTCGGGAACCGGGCTGGCCGGCGAGATCGAGACGCCAGTCCTGATCGTGGGCGGCGGACCGGTGGGCCTCGCGCTCGCCGGCGATCTGGGATGGCGCGGTCGCGACTGCCTGCTCGTCGAACGGACCGACGGGGCGATCGTGCAGCCGCGCCAGGACCTGGTCGGCATACGGACCATGGAGTTCTGCCGCCGATGGGGGCTTGTCGGCGCCGTCGAGGCGGCGCCCTACGATCGCGACTATCCCCAGGACAACGTGTACGTCGCCGGTCCGCTCGCCGGCGGCTGGGAGATCGGCCGTTACCCGTCGCCCAGCATGAACGAGGCCCGCCCTCCGCCCGAAAGCCCGTGCCGGCGCGAGCGTTGTCCGCAGAACATGTTCGACCCCATCCTGCGCCGGTTCGCCGGCTCGCACGAAACGGTTTCGCTGCGATACCGGCATCGATTCCTCGGTCTTCAAGCGGAGGGTGACGGCGCCGTCGCGGAGATCGAACGCACCGATACCGGGGAGCGGCTGCGGATCCGGGCGCGCTTCGTCGTCGGCTGCGACGGCGCTGGAAGCACGGTGCGCGAGGCGCTCGGAGTCCGGCTGGCCGGCGACCCGGCGCTGACCCACACGACGAACCTCATCTTCCGCCGCGACGGGTTCGAGGCACTGCACGACAAGCCGCCCGGCTACCGTTTTATCCTGCTCGACGAGGAAGTCGGCACCTGGGCGACAATCGTCGCGATCAACGGGCGCGACGAATGGCGGATGTCGATCGTCCGCTCCAGCACGGACGGCCGCGTCCTGCCCGAAGTCGAGGTGCGGCGCGCCATCCGGCGAGCGGTCGGGCGCGACTTCGATTACGAGCTCCTTTCGGTCATGCCCTGGCGCCGCCGCGAGCTGGTCGCGGAAACCTTCCAGTCGGGTCCCGCGGGGCCGCTCTTCCTCGCGGGCGACGCGGCCCACGCGATGTCGCCCACCGGCGGGTTCGGCATGAACACCGGTGTTGCCGACGCGGTCGACCTCGCGTGGAAGATGGACGCCGTGCTGGCCGGCTGGGGCGGGCCGGATCTGCTCGCGTCCTACACCGCGGAACGGCGGCCCGTGGCCCGGCGCAATGTCCGGGAGGCGTCCGGCAATCTCGCCCGCATGCTCTCGCCGGGCCCCCAGCCGGGTCTGCTCGAACCCGGGCCCGGAGGCGACGCGCTGCGGGCGCGGGTCGGGCGCGACCTGGCGACGGCCATGCTCCGCGAATGGCGTACGCTCGGCATTCATCTCGGCTATTTCTACGAGGACTCGCCGATCTGTGCCGCCGACGGCACCCCTTCGCCGAGCCTGGATCCCGCGGTCTACGAGCCGGCGGCGCGGCCGGGCTCCCGGGCGCCGCATGCCGATCTCGGCGACGGACGCTCCATGCTGGACCTGTTCGGACGGGGTTTCGTATTGCTGGCGCTCGGTCCGTCGCCGCCCGATCCGGAACCCGTTGTCCGCGCCGCCCGGATGCGCGGCATGCCCGTGGAAACCGTCGCGCTCGACCGGCCCGACATCGCACGCCTTTACGCCAAGCCGCTGGTTCTGGTCAGGCCGGACGGCCATGTCGCCTGGCGGGGCGACGCGCCGCCGCCGGATCCCCTGAAGCTCGTGGATCGCGTGCGGGGCGCCGGCTGAACGGTTACAATCGGCGGCGAACGACGGGGGGAAACGTCATGACCGCGGCGACAGCGCCCGCGTTTTCCGAAACCGAGACGCTCGATGCGCTCTACGCGGGTCTCGCGCCGCTCAGCATCAACGCGGGCTGGGCCAAGCCGACGCCCTCGCTGTGGCCGGAGCCGAGGCAGAACTTCGTGCCCTATCGCTGGTCGTGGACCGACGGCAGGGCCGCGCTGGAGGCCGCGGGTCGGCTGGTCGATACCGAGTTCGCCGAACGCCGCAACCTCATCCTGTTCAACCCTGTCGAAGGCAATACGTACGCGACGGTCCGCACGCTGATAGCCGCCTACCAGGCGATCCTGCCGGGCGAGACCGCCCGCTCCCACCGGCACACGCCCAACGCGCTGCGCTTCATCCTCGAAGGCGAAGGCTCCTACACCGTCGTGGACGGCGAACGGCTGGAGATGCGCCCGGGCGACGTGCTGCTGACCCCGAACTGGTGCTGGCACGGCCACGGCAGCGAGGCGGACGGCATGTGCTTCTGGCTCGACTGCCTCGATGCGCCGCTGGTCCACCTCCTGGAGCCGATGTTCTTCGAGCCCCATCCGGAGGATTACGAGCCGGTGCGCGGGTCGCCCGCGGCGTCGCCCTTCATCTTCCGCTGGGAGGACACGCTCGGGCGCCTCGACCGCGCCGCGCCCGACCCGGAGGGGCGCCATTCCGGGCGAATCGAGCTCGGCGCGCCCGCGCTGTCGTCCATCGCGCTCTACATGCAGCGCCAGCCCGGGGGCGAGGAGACCCGCGCCACCCGCACCACCGCCAACCAGGTCGTATGCGTCGCCCGGGGAACCGGCCGTACCGTCATCGACGGCGAGGCGTTTTCCTGGTCGCGGGGCGACGTGATGTCGATACCGGCGTGGCGAGCGTTCGCGCATCGGGCGGAGACCGACGCCGTCCTTTTCGCGATGACCGACGAGCCCGTCATGCGTCAGCTCGGCTGGCTCAGGACGGTCGACGCCTGACACGCCTGATGACGGCATTTGCCTAGACATTTCGCGTGTGATTGAATCGACGAACGGTCGGCATGGGGTGGCGCGACATGGCAGACATCCGGGAGCTGGATTTCGACAAGTTCCGTTTGCGCCGCTTCGTCGAACGCCTGATAGACATCGACGAAGTCGAGATCCATGACGAACCGGTACCCCTGACCGGTCTCAGCCCGATCATCGAGGCGACGCCCAAGGCGGTTCTGTTCAGGAAAGCCGGTCCCAGGCAGCTGGAGCTTGTCGCCAAGGCGTCGGCCGGCCGGCGGCGCCTGATCGCCGCGTTCGACAGCAACGAGGAGGACATCTACGACGAGTTCTACCGCCGCATGGCGAACCCGCAGGACGTGATCGAGGTGCCGTCCGACGAAGCGCCGGTGCATGCCGTCAAAATCGTCGGCGAGGATGTCGACCTGACCGAGCTCCCGTTCCACCTGCAGCACGAATTCGACGGCAGTTGCTACATCTCGTCCGGCATCGACTACACCGTCGATCCCGAGACCGGGCGGACCAATGTCGGAAGCAGGCGCCTGTCGCTCAGAAACCGCTACCAGGCCGGGACCAACGTCACCGCGCCCTCCGACCTCAAGCGGATCTACCAGGCCTGCGCCGCGCGGCGCGAGCGTCTTCCCATCACCTTCACGATCGGCAGCCATCCGCTCGACATGTACGCCGCGACGACGCGCGTTCCGGGCGACGAGCTGAGCCTGATCGCGACGATGCGGGGCGAGCCCGCTCCGGTCGTCAAAAGCCTCACCAACGATATCCGCGTACCGGCGGACGCGGAGATCGTGCTCGAGGGCTATCTCGACGAGCGCGGCTATTGCGAACCCGAAGGGCCGTTCGGCGAGTACATGGGCTATTACGGCGCGATCCACATGGATCCCGTGTTTACCTGCACCGCGATCGCCATGCGGGAAGACGTGCTCTACCAGACATTGCAGCACGGCAGCGCCTTCGTCCTCGACGAGACCGATTCGGCCAACATCACGGCGCTCCGCATCGAGGCCGAGGCGATGCGGATCCTCAAAGGCGCCGTGCGCGAGCCCGTAGCGGCCTGTCTTCGCCCGACGGGCGGCGGCATGAACGCCCTTCGGGTGTCGATCCGGCAACGCGAATTGGGCGAGCCGAGACACGCCATCTCCGCCCTGTTCGGCGGTCTCCGCCGCCTGAAGCATGTCTGGGTGTTCGACGACGACATCGACATTCGCGACGAACGGCAAGTCGAATGGGCTTTCGGCACCCGCTTCCAGGCCGACGAGGACATCGTGATGCTGACCGGCACGATGTCGATGCCGATGGACCCGTCGCTCAAGGGGCGCAGGACCGGCGCCAAGGCCGGTTTCGACTGCACGCGCCCGTTCGGCACCGAAAAGGAAATCCGCTTCACGCGCTGCGCGGCCAAGACGTTCGGCGGACAGGCCAGGTTCCAGACCGTCGAGCAGGCCCTCCGGGCGGGACCGTTGTTCTTCGGCGAGATCGTCGAGTCCGTCGGCAGCGAGGACGGGCGCGAGATCGCCTGCGCGCTCGACGAATTGCGGGAGCGGGGCAGGCTCGGACGCGACCGCGACGGCCGCTACCATGTCGCCGAAGGGGAAGCCGGGCTGACCGCTATCGTCGGCGAGCTCTACCACGATCCCAACGAGGGGACCTGACAGCCGTCTCGCATCGCTACGGGTCCGATCGGGCGACGCAAATCGAGGGAGGAAGCAAGATGAAGATAGGTTATTTCGCGGGCGCTATCGGCGCTGCGGCGATGTTGGCGACAACGCCTTCGGTGGCCGCCGATCCGGTAACCGTCAAAATCGGGTCGTTCACGCCGCCCAAGGCGGCATATCTTCAGAAAATCGTCATTCCGTTTCTTCGTACCGTCGAAAAGGACAGCGGCGGAGAGATAGCGTTCAAGGAGTTCTGGGGCGGCGCGCTGATCCGCAGTCCGCGCAAGCAGTGGGAAGGCGTCATGAACAAGATTCAGGACGCCGCCCAGGTCCTGCCGGCCTATACGCCCAAGCTGTTCCCCGACTTCACCATATTCGCCCTGCCCTACACGTTCCGAAACACCGGGTCCGCGGAAGCCGCGGCGGCGATCTGGCGCATGCACGAAGCGGGTCACCTCGGGGGTCTGGAAAAGGTGCATGTGTTTGGCGTCTACACTAACGACAACAGCGGCATCCACCTCAACCGCAAGATTTCCGCCCTTGCCGACATCAAGGGGCTGAAATTCCGCGTTCCGGGCAAGGCCGAGGCCGATGTGGTCAAGAAACTCGGCGGGACCCCGGTCGGCATGTCGATCCGCCAGGTCGCCGAGTCTCTCAATCGCGGCGTGATCCAGGGCGCGCTCGCCGGATGGTCCGCGCTCGGCACGTTCCGCATCACGCCGTTGATCAAGAGCCATGTCGACATACCGCTCGGCGTGCGGACGTTCATCCTCGCCGTGCACAAGGACGTTTACAACAAGCTGGGAAGCAAGGCGCGCGACGCCCTGGCCCGCCACGGAGGCCTCAAGCTCAGCCAGGCGATGGGCAACTATTACGAGGCCGACGGGCGGAGGCTGCGCGCCGATCCGGGCGAGCGCACGGTGGTTCGCCTGTCGCAGAAGGACCACGACCGGCTCTATAACGACATCTTCAAGGCCTACCACACCGAATGGATCGCCAAGAACAAGGACGGCCAGCGCAAATACGCCGCCCTGCAGGCGATCCTGAAGGACCTCCGCGCCGGGCAGTAAACCCGATGCCCGAACGGCCGGGCGATCCGGGCGAAAGCGTGCCGTTCGATGCGAACGGCACGCTCGGCCCGGCGGCGAGCTGGATAGCGCTCATCGGCGCCACGGCCATCCTCGGGCTGGCCGCGGCGATCGTGGTCGACGTGCTGATGCGCTGGCTGTTCAACGCGCCGATCCTCGGGGTGGACGATCTGGGCAAGTACAACCTCGCCGTGATCGTCTCCAGCTTCTTTCCGATCTGCCTGATCGGCGGACACTTCGTGACCATCCGTTTCCTCGGCCGGGCGATCGGGCCGCTCCGCGCGCTTTGGCTCGAGGCGTTCGGCGGTTTCGTCACCCTGTGCATCTTCCTGCTGTTCAGCTGGCAGTTTTTTCGCTTCACGCTTCATGACGTCACGTTGACCGGGCTTGCGACGGCGGTGCTGGAGCTGCCGCAGGCCCCATGGTGGTGGATGGTCACGGCGATAATTTTCGCCTGCGCAGGGATCCAGGTCGTCGTGCTTCTCGAAGCCGGCGTACGGGCCTGGCGCGGCCTGCCGAGGGCGCCCGCGACGGCGGTCGATTCCGGTGTCTAGAACGTCTCGCCACCGGCGCGAACGGTGAACCGATGGATCCGGTGATCGTCGCGGTGATCGGGATCGTCGGCATGCTGGCGCTGATCGCGCTCCACGTGCCCATCGGTATCGCGATGGCGACGGCGGGGTTCTTCGGGGTCTGGCTGCTGCTCGATCTCGAGCCCGCGATCAAGATGTTCGCCACCGCGCCGACGCAGGTTCTCGTGACCCAGGAGCTGGGCGCGATCCCGATGTTCCTGCTGATGGGGAGCTTTGCCTCGGCGGCCGGCCTGTCGGGCGACCTCTACCGCCTGTTCTACGCCCTGATCGGGCATTATCGCGGCGGTCTCGCGATGACGACGATCGGCGGCTGCGGCGGCTTCGGCGCGGTCTGCGGCTCCTCGCTCGCGACCGCCTCGACCTTCATGCGCATCGCGCTACCGGAGATGCGCGAACGCGGCTACCGCCCGTCGCTTGCCGCCGGTTCGATCGCCGCTGGCGGCACGCTGGGCATCCTGATTCCCCCCTCCAACCTGATGCTGCTTTACGGCGTGCTGACCGAGCAGTTCGTGATCGCGCTGTTCGCGGCGGCGGTCATACCGGGGCTCATCTGCATCGCCGTCTATTTTGCGACCATCGCGGCTTATGTCCGGATCCGGCCCGGCTCCGGCCCGGCGGGGCCGAAGATGCCGTGGCGCGAACGGCTGACCGTGGTCAGGAGCTGCTGGGGCGTGCTGGTGCTCGCCGCGGTGGTCTCTGGCGGCATCTACGGCGGCGTGTTCACCGTCCTCGAAGCGGCCGCGGTCGGCTGCTTCATGGCCTTCGGCTTCACCTGGCTGCGCGGGCGTCTCACGGTCAAGGTGCTGCGCGAGGTGCTGGTGCAGACCGCCGCTTCGACCGGGCTGATCTACATAATCATCATCGGCGCGACGATCTTCACCTTCTTCATCACCCTCAGCCAGATGCCGACCGTGCTGGTGAGCGCGATCGAGCGCTCGGGCCTCGAGCCCTGGATGGTCATCGTCCTGCTGCTGGTGATGTACATCATCCTCGGCAGCATCTTCGAGACCGTCGCGGCGATGATCATTACGCTGCCGGTGGTCTTCCCGCTGGTGGTCGGGCTCGGCTTCGATCCGATCTGGTGGGGGGTGATCAACATCATGGTCATCGAGATCGGCCAGATCACCCCGCCCATCGGCATCATTCCCTTCGTGCTGCACGGCATGGCGCCGGACGTGCCGCTCAAGACCATATTCAGCGGCATCGCTCCGTTCTTCGTCGCCGATCTCGCGCGGCTCGCGATCGTCGCCATATTCCCCGCCCTCAGCCTGTGGCTCCCCGGTGTGCTGGGATTGATGGTCTGATGCCGGCGATCGGCCGGCCGTTTCGCCGCAAGGAAGACCGCCGCCTGCTGACCGGGCGTGGCCGGTTCTCCGACGACGTCAACCTTCCCGGGCAGGTCTACGCGGCGATCGCGCGCTCGCCGCATGCCCATGCGCGGATCGTGGGCATCGACTCCGCCGCGGCGCTCGCCGTTCCCGGCGTTCTCGCCGTCCTCACGGGCGAGGACCTGCTCGAGGACGGTCTCGGGCGCATTCCGCACAGACCGGCGCCGACGAGCCCGCCGGACATCGAGCTCGTCAACCGGGACGGCTCGCCCAGACGGGACGTCCTTCCGTTCCCGCTACCCGCCGACAGGGCGCGTTTCGTCGGCGAGGCGGTGGCGATGGCGATCGCGGAGACCGCCGATCTGGCGAAAGACGGTCTCGAACGGCTCGATATCGCCTACGCGCCCCTGCCGGCGGTGACCGAGGCCTCCGCGGCGGGCTCGGACGACGCCCCCCGGCTGTGGGAGGACGTGGCGTCGAATGTCTGCGTCGACGCGGATGTCGGCGATTTCGGGGCGACCGGGCGCGCCTTCGCGAGCGCCGGCCACGTCGTTCGGCTCGAGACCCGGATCCCGCGGGTGACCGGCGTTCCGATGGAACCGCGCGCCGCGGTCGCCGCCTACGATCCGGAGACCGGCCGCTACACCCTCCACGCCGGCGGCGGCGGGGTCGTCCGGCCGAAGCGCGAGCTCGCCGCGATATTGGGGGTGGCCGAGGACCGGGTGCGGGTGGTCGCCGCCGATGTCGGCGGCAATTACGGCACCCGGAACGCGTTCTATCCCGAATTCGCCCTCGTCGCCTGGGCGGCGCGGCGGATCGGCCGGCCGGTGAAGTGGACGGCGGATCGTGGCGAGGCGTTCCTGAGCGACTATCAGGGCCGCGACCTCGCGGTCACGGCGGAGCTCGCCCTCGACAGGGACGGCCGTTTCCTCGCGATGCGGGGTTCCAACACCAGCAACGTCGGCGCGCACACCGTGTCCATCGTGCCCCTGATCAAGGGCGTCGAGATCATGACCGGGCTCTACCGGATTCCGGCCGCCGGTTTCCGGGCCCGCGCGGCGGTGACCAACACGCCGCCCACCAACCCCTATCGCAGCGCCGGGCGCCCCGAGGTCATGTTCGTGCTGGAAAGGCTGGTCGACATGGCCGCCGCCGAGCGCGGTTTCGACCGCGTGGCGCTCAGGAGAAAGAACCTGGTGCCGGAAAGCGCGATGCCGTTTCCCAACCCGCTCGGCATGACCTACGACAGCGGCGACTACGAAACGGCGATGGATGCCGCAATCGCCGCCTCCGACTGGGCCGGATTCGCCGAACGCCGGGACGAGTCGCGCGCGCGGGGCAGGGGCCGCGGCATCGGCATCGCCAACTATATCGAGACGTCGACGGGAGCCCCGCGCGAGAGGGCCGAGATCGCGGTTCGGCCCGAGGGGCGGATCGACGTCGTCATCGGCACCTTGTCGAGCGGGCAGGGGCACGAGACCAGCTTCGCCCAGCTCGCGGCCGAATGGTTCGGCGTAACCCTGGACGAGGTGAACCTGATCACCGGCGACACCGATATCGTCTCGGTCGGCGGCGGTTCCCATTCCGGACGGTCGATGCGTCTCGCCGGGATCACGATGGGCAAGGCGACCGA
>JAPPHW010000367.1 GCA_028820945.1 Defluviicoccus sp. | reverse complement strand
GTGCGCCGGCGTGCGCAGGAACAGGATGTCGGCGGCGCCGAGCCGGACCGCGTTGCGCGCCGATGCCGCGCGGTCCGGCAGCGGGGGTTCGATGAAGTCCGCGAGCAGGGCGTCGATATGGCCGAGCCGGCGCAGTGTCGTCGCCGTCAGATGCCGGACCAGCGCCCGGTCGCGTTCGGAGAGCGCCGCGAAACCGGCCGAGTCCGCGAGCGCTTCGTCCAACGCGCGGAGGTCCCGGAGCACCGCGTCGAGCAGCGCGTGCGCGACCTCGCGCGGTCTCTGTCGCCGGGTGGATTCCGTGCCGCCCATCGCCCGTCCGCGTTGCTGGGTTGGCGGCCCGGCGCGCGCCGGGCATAGTGCCGGGATGGCCGCAAAAGACCCCAAGACCGCCCCCGAGTCCACCGGCAAGACCGTGGAAAAGAACCGCGAAGGCGCCCGCCCCGACCCCGAGAGCGTTCCCGAGATCGGCGGCCGCAAGGGCCCCGACCCGACCCGTTACGGGGACTGGGAGAAGGACGGCCGCTGCATCGATTTCTGAGTTCGCCGGTTCGTTCGGCCCGCTCAAACCACCTGAAAGCGCAAGGACTCCCCCGCGGCGAGGCGGCGGCAGTTTTCGAGGGCGACTTCGAGGCTGCGCTCGACGGTGTCCATGGTCAGCCAGGCCACGTGCGGGGCGAGCGCGACGTTGTCGAGGCCGAGCAGGGGATTGTCTGGCGTCACCGGCTCGCGCGCGAAGACGTCGAGCCCCGCCGCGGCGAGCCGGCCGCTCGAAAGGGCTTCGGCCAGCGCCGTCTCGTCGACCAGGCTCCCGCGGGCGGTGTTGACCAGGACCGCGCCCGGTTTCATGCGGCCGATCGCGGCGGCGTCGATCGTCCCGATCGTGTCCGGGGTTTCCGGGACGTGCAGCGAGACGATGTCGGACTCCTCCAGCAGCGCGGAGAGCGTTCGCCACTCGGCGAGTCCTTCGGCTTCCGGTTTCGCCGCGCGGGCGGTGTAGAGCAGGCGCGCGCCCAGCGCCTTCAGCACCGGGGCAAGCGCCCGCGGCACCGCGCCGAAGCCGACAAGGCCGACCGTCCGCCCACCGATCTCGCCCAGGCGGTCCTGTATCGCCGAGTCCATCGCCCAGCCTTTGCCGTCCCGCGTCGCGCGCCCGAACGCCGGGAGCTGGCGCATCGCGGACAGCATCAGGGCAAGCGTCATCTCGGCGACCGCCGGGGTGTTGGTCCCCGGCATGTTGCACACCGGGATGCCGCGGGCGCGGGCCGCGTCGAGGTCGATGGTGTTGACGCCGACGCCGATCTTCTGGATCAGCCGCAGCCGGGGCGCGGTTTCGATGTCCGCGGCGGAAACCGGGCGCAGCACGTGCCAGAGCACGTCGGCATCCGCCATCAGCGCCCCGAACCGCTCGTCGTCGGCTTCCCCGCACGCGGCGATCTCGATCCCGCCGCCCGCGACCTCGGCCAGCCGGCGGGCGAGCGCAGGGCCGGTGTCGTAGTGGAAGACCACCCGCATCACGCGCCCCACGGGAACGCCGAGCGCGGCGGCAGCCCGCCGCCGTCCGGCAGGGTCTCCGCGATCCTGAGCCCCTCGTTCCACTTCGCCGTGCGCTCGCCGTGGGCGATCGAGCCGACCTTGAGCTGTCCCACGCCCCAGCCCACCGCGAGATGGACCACGGTCACGTCCTCGGTCTCGCCGGAGCGCGCCGAGACGACGGCGCCGTAGCCGGCCGCGCGCGCCGCTTCCAGCGCTTCCCTGCATTCGGTGAGCGTGCCCGCCTGGTTCGGTTTCAGCAGGACCGCGTTGCAGGCACCCGCTTCCGCCGCCCGCCTCACCCGGGCGGCATCGCTCACCAGCGCGTCGTCGCCGATCACCTGCACGCGCCCGCCATGGGTCCGGGTGAAGGCGGCGAGCCCGTCCAAATCGTCCTCCGCAAGAGGGTCCTCGACGGAAACGACGGGGAAGCGTTCGATCCAGCCGCCGAGCAGGTCGCACATCCCGTCGGTGTCGAGCGTCCTGCCGTCGCGGGCGAGGCGGTAGCGTCCGTCCGCGCCGAACTCGGACGCGGCGACGTCGAGGGAAATCGCGACCTGCTCGCCCGGCGCCAGACCGGCGCGCTCGATGGCCTGGACGAGTGTCTCCAGCGCCTGCTCGTTGCCGTCGAAGGCCGGCCAGAAGCCGCCCTCGTCCGCGGTGCCGGCGAGGAGGCCGCGTTCGGCCATGATCGTCCCGGCCGCGCGGTAGACCTCCGCCGTCCAGTCGAGCGCTTCGCCGTAATCCGAGGCGCCGACCGCGACGACCATGAAGTCCTGGATGTCCACCCGCCGCGCGGCGTGGGCGCCGCCGCCGAATATCTGGATCTCGGGCAGCGGCATGACCGGTTCCGCGTCGCCGGCGAGATAGCGCCAGAGGGGCACGCCTTCGGCGGCGGCGGCGGCATGGGCGACGGCCATCGACGCGGCGACCGTCGCGTTGCCGCCGAGCCGGGACTTGTCCGCCGTGCCGTCGAGCCCGATCAGGCGCCGGTCCGCGCCCTCCTGTTCGCGGGCGTCGAGGCCTTCGAGCGCGGCGGCGATTTCGCCGTTCGCCGCGGCGACGGCGCGCGCCACGCCGTAGCCGCCGAACGCCTCTCCGCCGTCCCGGAGGTCCGCCGCCTCGCCGCTTCCCCGCGCGGCGCCGGCGGGCGCGATCGCCCGACCGTGTGCGCCGCCCGAAAGCGAGACCTCGACCTCCACGGTGGGCCGCGCGCGCGAATCCCATACCCGGCGGCCCGTCACCGAGGAAATCGCCGCCGCGCTCACAGGCCGAGCTCCGCCGCCCACGCCGCGCGGACCGTGCCCAGGCTGTCGACCGGCTCCTGGAGCAGGGCGCGCGCGACGCGGCGGACGCGAGCCTTGTCGGCCTCTTCCGTCACGTATTCGACCGGCGACTTGCCGTCGATCCGCGCGAGGAACAGCCCCGCCAGCAGGGGTGCCGCGCGGGATTCCAGCGCCTCCCGGGATTCCCAGTCGACCCCCGTCAGATAGATTTCGGCCAGCACGTCGAAGCAGCCGAGGAACCCCGGCGCGGCCTCGGGCGTCCACAGGCATTTGAGCAGCAGGTGGTTGAGGCAGAATGCGAGATCGAAGGCGGGGTCGCCGTACCAGGCGCACTCGGCGTCGAGGAGCACCGGTCCGCGCGGTCCGATCAGGATGTTCTTGGGGCTCACGTCGCCGTGCACCAGGGCGAGCCGGGTCGCCGCCGTCGTCGCGACGATCCCGTTCAGAGCCGGGGCGAGGTCGGGATGGGCGCGCGCCGTGGATTCCAGATAGGGCTCGAGGCGGATGGCGTGGAATATGCCGTCCGACGCAAAGCGCCGCGCGATGTCGTCCCGCCCGGCGGTGGCGCCGTGAATGGCGGCGATGGCGGCGGCAACGGCGCGTGCGTCTTCGGCCTCCGCCCGGCCTCGGCGCAGCTTCTCCTTCCACGGCAGGAACTCGCCCGGATCGAGATAGTCCATCGCGATCAGCCCGGCTTCCGGGTCGTGGCCGAGCAGGCGCGGCACCGCATCCGGGACGATCGCCCCGGCGGTCTCGATCCACGCGGCCTCGAATGCGTTGCGGGCGACCGGCGCGCGCCAGTCGGCGGCGACCTTGAGCCGGGGGAGCGCGCGCTTGACGCAGACGGTTCGCCCGCCCGTCTCGACCTTCCAGATGTCCGACGAAACGCCGCCGGAAAGCGCGACCGCCCGGACCTCCGAACCGTCCCCGGCGAGGCCCAGCCGCCCGAGCGCGGCGCGTATGTCGTCGGGGAGGCTTCCGCCGCCGCACGCCATCTCGCCTATCCCCGGTGGGCGGTGCGCGACTCGCGCCAGGCCCGGCGGAAACGCAGGCGGCATTCGGCGGGGTCCCAGCTGCGCTTGTAGTCCGCCGGCGGGCCGGGCGCGACGCGGACGCAGACGAAACGCGGCCCCGGCGCATCCTTCAGGAACGCCGCCGCCGCGCTCAGCCCGGCGGCATCCGCGACGGTCATCGACGACGGCATCCCCGCGCCTTCCGCCATCTTCGCGAGGTCGGTGCGGCGCGCGGTGTGGCCGAGCTGCCCGCCGGTCTCGCCGTGGCGGCCGTTGTCGATGCAGACGATCGAGAGGTTGTCCGGCATCGCGGAGGCGACGGACGCGAGCGCGCCGGCGTTCATCAGCAGTTCGCCGTCGCCGGTGACGACCGCGACCTTCCTGTCCGGCGCCGCGAGCGCCATGCCGAGACCCATCGGAACCGCCCCGCCCATCGCGCCGCCGAAGGCAAAGAGCGTGTCCGCCTCGTCGGTCAGCGCCGCCGCGTCGCGCGCCGAGCCGGCGAGACCCGCGACCATCAGGTATTCGTCCGGACTTGGGAACAGCGTGGCGAGGACGTCCCTGCGGTCGAGCGTCGGTTCCGTCATGATGCCCGCGCCCCTCAGAACGGCTTGGCGCCGAGGAATTTCTGCGACAGCACGAGGGCCACGCCCTGACCGCCGCGCCAGGCCGCGTCGACCGCCGCCTGCGCCGCCGGTTCGAGATCGTCCTCCCCTTCGACCCGATAGGTCACGACGCCCATGGCTTCGAGGACAGGTTCCACCGCCTGCCCCATCGGGTACTGCCAGGGATTCATCTCGCCGTAATCGCCCCGCATGGTGACGATCAGCAGCATCGGGAACCCGCCGCCCCGGACCAGCGACAGCATGTTGGGACAGTTGCCCACGCCCGAGGACTGCATGCAGACGACCGCCCGGGCACCCACCAGATCCGCGCCGGCGGCGAGCGCGATCCCCTCCTGCTCGCTCGACAGCAGGACGGCCCGCGTTTCGTTGTGGGCATCGGCGAGGTCGACCAGCGCCCGGTTGCCCGCATCGGGAACGTAGGCGAACAGGCTTACCCCCGCCTCGACCAGCAGGTCGAAGACGCGCCGGGACCAGTCCTGCGGTTCGGGTCCGGCCACGCGGCGGCGCTAGCGGTTCATCCGCTGCTCGACCAGATCGTCGACCACGGCGGGATCGGCGAGCGTTGTGGTGTCGCCCAGCTGGTCCTGCTCGTTGGCGGCGATCTTCCTGAGGATCCGGCGCATGATCTTGCCCGACCGCGTCTTGGGGAGCCCCGGCGCCCACTGGATCAGGTCGGGGGTCGCGATCGGGCCGATCTCCTTGCGCACCCAGAGCACGAGCTCGCGGCGCAGCTCGTCGGTCGGGTCCTCGCCCAGCACCAGGGTGACATAGGCGTAGATCCCCTGCCCCTTGATGTCGTGCGGATAGCCGACGACGGCGGCCTCGGCGACCTTGCCGTGCGCCACCAGCGCGCTCTCGATCTCGGCCGTCCCCAGCCGGTGGCCGGAGACGTTGAGCACGTCGTCGACCCGGCCGGTGATCCAGTAATAGCCGTCCTCGTCGCGGCGGCAGCCGTCGCCGGTGAAGTAGCGGCCGGGATAGGTCGAGAAATAGGTCTCGACGAAGCGCTTGTGGTCGCGGAACACGGTGCGCATCTGCCCGGGCCAGGACTCGGCGATGCAGAGATTGCCGGCACACGCGCCTTCCAGCGCGCTGCCCTCGGCGTCCACCACCTCCGGACGGACGCCGAAGAACGGCCGTGTCGCCGAGCCCGGCTTGAGCGGCGTCGCGCCCGGCAGCGGGGTGATCAGGATGCCGCCGGTCTCGGTCTGCCACCAGGTGTCGACGATCGGGCAGCGCCCGTCGCCGACGACGTTGTAGTACCACAGCCAGGCTTCCGGGTTGATCGGCTCGCCGACCGAGCCGAGCAGCCGGAGCGAGGACCGGTCGGTCGCCGCGACCGGGCCGTCGCCCTCGCGCATCAGCGCGCGGATCGCGGTCGGCGCGGTGTAGAAGATGTTGACCTCGTGCTTGTCGCAGACCTGCCAGAAGCGCGACGCGTCGGGGTGGTTGGGCAGCCCCTCGAACATCAGCGTCGTCGCGCCGTTGGCCAGCGGTCCGTAGATGATGTAGCTGTGCCCGGTGATCCAGCCCACGTCGGCGGTGCACCAGTAGATGTCGCCGTCGCGGTAGTCGAAGACGTATCGATGCGTCATCGAGGCGTAGACCATGTAGCCGCCGGTGGTGTGCAGCACCCCCTTCGGCTTCCCGGTCGAGCCCGAGGTATAGAGGATGAACAGCGGGTCCTCGGCGCCCATCTCCTCCGCCGGGCAGTCCTCCGACGCCGCCTCCATCGCCTCGTGGTACCAGACGTCGCGGCCGTCCTGCCAGTCGATGGCGCCGGCGGTATGCCTGACCACGATGCATTTCTCGATCGACGGGCAGGATTCGAGCGCCTTGTCGACATTGCCCTTGAGCGGGATCAGCCTGCCGCCGCGGACGCCCTCGTCGGCGGTCACCACGATGTTGGAATCGCAGTCCTGGATGCGCCCGGCGATCGAGTCCGGCGAGAACCCGCCGAAGATCACCGAGTGGATCGCGCCGATCCGCGCGCAGGCCAGCACCGCGACGGCGATCTCGGGGATCATCGGCAGGTAGATCGTCACCCGGTCGCCCTTCTTCGCGCCCTGGGCCTTGAGCGCGTTGGCGAACTTGCAGACCTCGCGGTGCAGCTCGTTATAGGTGATGCTCTTCGAATTCGCGGGGTCGTCGCCTTCCCAGATTATCGCGGTCTGCTCGCCGCGCGCCGACAGATGCCGGTCGAGGCAGTTGGCCGACGCGTTGAGCGTGCCGTCGGGGTACCAGCGGATATGGACGTCGTCGGGTGCGTAGGAAACGTCCTTGACCCGGGTGTAGGGGTTTATCCAGTGGATGCGCTTGCCGTGCTCGCCCCAGAACGTTTCCGGATCCTCGATCGAGCGCCGGTACATCTCCTCGTAGCCCGCCGCGTCGACATGAGCGCTGTGGGCGACGCTTTCGGGAACCGGGAAAAGCTCGTTTTCGGCCATGGAAGTGACCCCCTGATCGTGGCGCGCCGATTATGCGGTCGATCCCGGAGAGTGACAAGGAGACGGGTCTCCCCGCATCCCGTTACACCGTGGCGCCCGGAACGGCCCCAGATTTGACTTGCGGCTTCGTGCAATCCAGAATCAAGTCAGACCTACATAGAATTGGGGGGATGCCGGCATGACCGCCGCTCGGGACCGCCTCATCCGGGAAGCCGCGTCGCGCGGCAAGTATGCGCCGCTCTACCGCTACCTCTCGGCCAGGACAGGATCGCGCTGGCGAACGACGTTCGTCCAGATCGAGGCGATCCTGGGCTTCGATCTGCCGGACTCGGCCCGGCTCTACCGGCCGTGGTGGTCGAACCAGAAAAGGGACGGCGGCCACAGCCATGCTCTGGCGTGGCGGGCGGCGGGATGGAAAACGCGCCAGGTGGACCTGGAGGCGGAAACCCTCATGTTCGTGCATGTCGAGGAAGAACCAGCCCCGCCCGCCGGGACGGCGAGGGAAAAGGCGTTCGATCTCGACGAATTCTGGCCCGTAATACCCGGCGGTGCCTGGCCGGAAGACTTCGCGGTGAGTCGGGAGCAGATCTACGACGAGGCCGGGCGTCTGACCGGCGGGCCGCAGGATGAAGCCGGAGGCCGCCGCCGGGATGTTCCTTGACACCAACGTCCTGGTTCTTGCTCGCTTCGAGGCCGCCCCGCGCCATGCCCTGGCCCGCCGGCGGATGTGGGAAGCGGGCAATAGCGGCGAAATACTGCGCATCAGCCGGCAAGTGCTCCGGGAGTATCTGGCAACCGTGACCCGGCCGCAGCGGTGGTCGCCGCCTGTCGGCATGGACCGGGCTCTGGCGCATGTGGCCGCCCTGGAAGCCCGGTTCGAAGTTTTTGAAGACGGCCCGGAGGTCTCCGAAGCGCTCAAGCGGTTATGCCGCGAGGTTTCGGTCGCGGGGAAGCAGGTGCACGACGCCAACATCGTCGCGACCATGCTGGCGCACGGCGAGACCCGTCTCCTGACCTTCAATGCCGGCGATTTCCGGCGTTACGGAGAGCGCATCGACTTGATCGGCGAAGAGGAGGTGTCGTGAGGCGCCCGCCTCAGCCCTCGACCACCATCCCGCCGGCGACCGCGACCGGGACGGGGCGGAGCGCGCTCCCCAAGCAGGGGCCGGCGAGGCATTCCCCGTCCTCGATGCGGAATTGCGCGCCGTGGGTGGAGCACTGGATGACCGACTTGTCGACGCTCAGGAACGTGTCGGGGCGCCAGTCGAGCGGCACGCCCTGGTGCGGGCAGGCATTGACGTAGCCGTGGACCCCGGCGCCCCGGCGGATCACGAAAATCCGTCTGCCGTCGCCCAGCACGAACCCCTTGCCGCCCGGGTCGTCGATATCCGCGAGCGCGCAGAGGACGGTCGGGCTCACGCCTCGATGCCCGCCATCTTGCAGATGAGCGCCCATTCCTCGTCCGCGACCGGGCACACCGAGAGCCGCGACTGGCGCACCAGCGCCATGCCGGAGAGCGCCGGCTCGGCCTTGATGTCGGCCAGCGTCACCGGCGATTTCACCGGCGTCAGCGCCTTCACGTCGACCATGCCGAAGCGGCCCTTGGTGTCGGTCGGGTCGGGGTAGTGCTCGCGCACGATCTCGACCACGCCGACGATCTCGCGCGCATCGACCGAGTGGTAGAAGAACCCGCGGTCGCCCACCTTCATGGCCTTCATGTTGTTGTCGGCCTGGTAGTTGCGGACCCCGTCCCACTCGGCGGTGCCGGCCTTGACCTGGTCGTCCCACGACCACGCGCCCGGCTCCGACTTGAACAGCCAATACGCCATCTCACCTCTCCCCGTCCGGTCCGGCGCCCATCATGACTCGGCGCGGCGCGGTCTGGCGAGCAGTCCCCCGACCACGGCGTCGATGTCGGCCCCGTCGTGCAGGATCGCCGCGACCGCTTCGGCGATCGGCATCTCGACATCGTGCCGCCGCGCGAGCCGAACCGCCGCCGCGCTGGTCGGCACTCCCTCGACGACCATGCCGCCCTCAGCCTTCCGCCCGGCGCCGAGCGCGACCCCGTAACTGTAGTTGCGCGAGGTCCGGCTGGCGCAGGTGAGCGTCAAATCCCCCAGCCCGGCGAGCCCCATCATGGTCTCCGCCCGGCCGCCGCGCGCGCGCGCCAGCCGCGTCATCTCGGCGAGCCCCCGGGTGATCAGCGCGGCGCGCGCGTTCTCCCCCAACCCCCGCCCCTCGACGATGCCGCAGGCGATGGCGAGAACGTTCTTGACCGCGCCGCCGATCTCCGCGCCCGCGACGTCGTCGCTGTGGTACGGCCGGAACGACGGCGTGGCCAGCGCGCCCGCCAGCCGCTCGGCGATTTCCATGTCGCGGCAGGCGAGCGTCACCGCTGCCGGCTGTCCGCGCGCTACCTCGCCGGCGAAGGTCGGCCCCGACAGGATGGCGGCGGGATTGGCCGGAAGCGCCTCGCCCACGACCTCGCTCATCGTCTTCGCGGTCTCCCGCTCGATCCCCTTGGCGCAGACCGCGACCGGCACCGACGGCGCGAGATGGGGGGCGATGAGCGCGCAGGTCCCGCGCACGGCCTGAGCGGGCACCGCGATCAGCATCGCGTCCGCCCCCGCCGCCTCGGCCGGGTCGGCGGTCGCCGCGATCCCGGGGCCGAGTTCGATATCGGTCAGATAATCGGGGTTGCGGCCGGTCTCCGCGACGGTTCGCGCGAGGCTTTCGCGCCGCGCCCACAAGACGACCTCGCGTCCGGCCTCGCGGGCGACGATAGCGAGCGCGGTGCCCCAGGCGCCCGCCCCGACGACGCCGATGCGCCTCACCGGCGCGCCGCCCGTCCGGTCAGAGGTCGCGGTGCTTCCTCAGGAATTCCAGCACCGGCGGATTGTAGTCCTCCGGCAGCACGATGGGCACGAAATGCCCGCCGCGCTCCAGCACCATCGTTTCCGCGTGCGGGATGCCGGCCGAGAGCTCCTCGGTCATGTGGATCGGCGTCACCATGTCGTCGCGCGCGACGATGATCTGGGTCGGCATCGATATCTCGCCCATCCGGGCGCGGCGGTCGAACGCCATGATGCCGTCGATCCGGCTAATCATGATCTCGACCGGCGCGGCGTTGTCGAGCGCCGCCTTCGCGCCCGCCGAGATCGCCGCGTCGTTCTCCGCCACCCAGAAGGGCGGGTTGAGCACCAGCGCGGTCATTTCGCTGTAGCGCTCCAGCCCGAACGTCGTGAGCAGCGCTTTCCGCAGCTCGAAGGAGCGCCGGAAAAACGGGTCCGATCCCGCCCAGGTCGCGCTCAGCCCGAGGGTCGCGAGCCGCTCGGGACGGTCCTGCGCGATGGTCTGGCCGATCGCCCCGCCGGTCGAATGGCCCACGAAATGGGCCCGGTCGATATCGAGCGCGTCCATCAGCTTGAGCACGTCGGCGGCCATCTGGTCGACCGAGTACCGGATCGGCGAATGCGTGCTCTGGCCCGCCCCCCGGTGGTCGTGGATTACGACCCGGAAGTCGCCCTTGAACGCTTCCACCTGCCGGGCCCAGAACGACCCGTTGCCGCCGAGCCCCGGCACCAGCAAGAGAGGCGGGCCGCTGCCCGCCTCCTCGTAGTAAATCTCCGCGTCGCCGATATCGACCTTCGGCATCTAGGCCTCCGCCGTGGCGTTCATGCCGCTCCGGCGGTCGATCGC
>JAPPHW010000461.1 GCA_028820945.1 Defluviicoccus sp. | reverse complement strand
AGTCGACCTGGTCAACTGCGACGGCGTATTCGAGACCCTCTCGGTGCCGTTTTAGCCGGGTTCGGTCGAGGGCGGCATGCCGGCTCGGGGAGAGGGCGGAACACCGTATCGTCGGGGGCTTATGTCGATAGGTCGACAGGCGGCCGGCTCGCGGGGTCCGGCGACGAAATCGCCGCCACTGACACCTCGTCAACTTAGCCTTACAAGCCCCTGCCGTTGCACCCCGCTTTATCGGAAATTGTTATGGCATTTATGAAAAACTAATCTTCGACGTTATATGCAATTCCGGCATAGCCTGCGTCCGTCCGGCCTCTGACGGGCCGGCATCGCGCTCCTGCCGGAGCCGGAGGGGTGGACGTGAAGAATGAGCCTTGTGGAAACCCCGCGCGTACGCGGTTCGCCGCGCCCGCCGGCGCTATGCCGGCGATATTGCGCGCGAATCGTCGCGGAAATCGGGCGCATATTATATCGACCCGAGTCCCCAATAACGGAAGCCGGCCTGGATGATTTCAGGATCGAACATACCGGCGGGCTCGCCGTCGCCGCCCGTTTTCGTTACCGGCTCGGCCGGTCATGTCGGCGCGAATCTGGTGCGCCGGCTGCTCGATGACGGCGTCCCGGTGCGGGTGTTGTTGCGGCACGAGGACAACAACGAGGGGCTGCAAGGCCTCGACGTCGAACGCGCGTACGCCGACATCCGGGACCTGGACGCCACACGGCGGGCGATCGCGGGCTGTCGGGGCGTCTATCACGTCGCGGCCCGGATTTCGACCATCGAAGGCAACCGCGCGCACCGCAGGAACGTGTTCGAATGCAACGTTCTCGGCACCCGCAACGTGCTGCGGGCGGCGCGCGAGGCCGACGCCGGCCGGGTCGTGGTGACGGGCTCCTTCAGCGCGGTCGGCTACGACCTCGACGATCCGTCCGCTCCCAGCGACGAGACGATGCCGTTCTTTCCGATGGAACGCACGATGCCCTACGAGCGCAGCAAGTCGCTCGTCGAGCAGGAGTGCTGGCGCGCGGCGGCCACGGGACAGGATGTCGTGGTGGCAACGTGCTGCGCGGTGGTGGGGGGCGCCGATTTCTTCCCGTCGCGGCTGGGAAGAACGTTGTGCGACTACACCGACAGCAAGCTCCGCGCCTATGTCGACGGCGGTTTCGAGTTCGTCGCCGCGCGCGACATCGTCGAAGGGCATCTGCTGTGCATGCGGCATGGCCGGTCGGGCGAGAAATACATCTTCAGCAGCGAGTACAAGACGATCTCCGAGATTCTCGATCTCTTCGAGGAGGTTTCGGGCGTCCCGCGGCCGCGCCGGCGGATACCGGCCCGTCTGATGCTCGTCTTTTCCGAGGTGGCGAGCTTCTATCTGAGCCGGTTCCATCCCGACTTCCCGCAGCGCTTCACTCCGGGCGCCATCCGCCTGCTGCAAAAGCGCCGCCACGCCGACACCGGCAAGGCGAAGCGCGAGCTCGGCTATCGCCCGACCGGCATCCGCGACGCGGTTCACGAGGCGTACGAATTTCACTACCGCCGCAACGCGATTACCAATCCGGCCGCGAACCGGCCGCGCGCGGACGCCGCGGAACAAAGCGCCGCGACGCGGGCGGGAAATCCCGTTCCGGACGGAGGCATGCCGATGACGACCGGCGGGAGCGCGACATGAGACCCGCACCCCTTTCGCCGCCCGGCTTCGAGGACGCCGCCAACCTGCGCCAGCAGGCGCGCGCCGCGGGCATGGACCCGAACTACTGGTACGCGGTCGAGGAAGTGCGCAAGGTCAAACCGGGCACCGCGATCGAGGTCGTTTTCTGGAAGCACTCCATCGCGCTCTTCCGGGGAACGGACGGATCCTTCCAGGCGATCGAGAACCGCTGCGCGCATCGCCAGCTCAAGCTCTCGATCGGCGACGTGAAGGGTTGCCATCTCGTCTGCGCCTATCACGGCTGGGAGTACGGCGGCAAGGGGCGACCCGCCGGGGTCCCGTACGACCGCGAGGGACGAAGCTTCCCGAGGCTCGCGCTCAAGACCTACCCGGTCAGGGTCCGTTACGGGCTGATCTGGCTCTTCCCCGGCGATCCGGTGGAGGCGGAGAAGCGCCATATCCCCGACATCCCCGAGCTCGAAGGGCCCGGGAGGTGGACCTGCGTGCCGCTCTGCTTCACCTGGTCGGCCCACCATTCGATGGTGATCGACAATGTGAGCGACTTCACCCACGCGCATCTGCACCGCCGCTACCGGCCCTTCGACGGGGCCACCCTCACAAGGTGCGAGACCGTCGGCGACGACGTGCATCTCGCCTACGATACGCGGGTCGGACGGGGGCGTATCTCGGGACGGTTCGTCGATCACAAGCGCCTCGACACCAACCGCATGGAGCTTTGCTACCAATACCCCTACCAGCGGTCGAACACCGACGACGCGATAAAGCACTGGCTCTTCGTGCTGCCGGTCGACGAGCGCACGACCCGGGTGTTCTTCCTGTTCTACTTCAAGTCGTTGAAGATTCCCTTCCTGCCGGTGCGTTTCCCGCGTTTCGCGATGACGGCGGTCATGAAGATCTCGAACCGTCTCCTCATCGCCCCCCTGCTCTCCCAGGACCGGTTTGCGCTTGAGGCCGAGCAGGAGGGCTACGAGAAGCACTGGGACGCCCGTCCGGTCGAGTTCAATCCGGTGGTGCAGGCCTTCCAGAAAGTGACCGTGCGCAAGTGGCGGGAATATCTGGCCGGCGCGGCGGAAGACGCCGATGTCCGCGCCTGAGCCGCACACGCCGGTTCTGGCGTTGTCGGGCGGCACCGTGCTCGAAGCGGCGGCGATGCTGCTCGGGTTCGTCGCGCTACTGTTTCTGGCTTCGGCACTTCTGCCCGGTCGCCGCGTGACAGGGCCCGACGCCGACGGGAACCGGCGCGCCTACAAGCTGAACGGCCTCGCCCTCTTCCTGATCGTCGCGGTCGCGGCGGGTCTCGGCCAGATATCGGGCCTGGCCTCCCTCTCCGTGCTGCACACGCATTTTCTCGCCCTGCTCGTCGTGGCGAACGGGTTTGCCTTCTCTCTCGCCGGCTGGCTGTTTTTCCGGGGCGCGCGGGCCCGAAAGGAATCTCGGGTCTCGTGGCGGAAATTCTTCATGGGCGTGGAAGCCGGCCCGACATGGTTCGGGCTGGACCTGAAGCTTTTCAGCTACTGCCCCTCGCTCATCGGCCTGGCCCTGTTCAACGCGTCCTTCGCCGCCGTGCAGTACGAAACCTACGGCGGGCTGACCCTCGGGATGACGCTCTACCAGATCTTCACGTTCCTCTACGTGCTCAACTATTTCCAGTTCGAGCAGGGGATGATCCACACCTGGGACATCGTCGCCGAGCGCTTCGGATGGAACCTGGTCTGGGGAGACTATGTGCTGGTGCCGTTCTTCTACTGCCTCCCCGGATGGTGGCTGGTCCACGCGCCGGATACGCTGTCGCCCGCCGGCGCCGCCGCGATCGTCCTGCTGTTCGTTTTCGGCTTCTGGCTCTTCCGCGGCGCCAACCGGCAAAAGCACCGCTTCAAGCGCGACCCCGACATCGCGATCTGGGGCAAGCCGGCCCGGACGCTGGACGGGCGCCTGCTGGTCTCCGGTTTCTGGGGCATCGGACGGCATCTCAACTATACCGGCGAGATCTGCGTCTACCTCGCTTTCGCCCTGACCGGGGGGCTCACGTCCTGGTTCCCCTTCCTGTTGCCGGCGTGGCTGGCTGGCCTCTTGTGGCACCGCTCGCGCCGCGACGAGCGCCGGTGCCGGGCCAAGTACGGCGCGTTGTGGGACCGCTACAGGGAGACGGCGCGTTTTTCGATGCTGCCGTTCATCCATTGAGGGCGGGGATGACGAACCGGGGTCACGGCGCGGCGGCCCTGCCTTCGGCGGAACCCCCGCCATGCGCGGAAACGGCCGTCCCTGCGCTCTCGGGCGGATGGCCGCTGCTGGGCAATCTGCCGGAATTCCAGAGGGACCCGGTCGCGATGCTGAGCCGCGGCTGGCAAGAGCATGGCGAGCTTTACCGCTTCCGGCTGGGTCCCCGCGACTTCGTTCTCTTCACCGGACCGGAAGCGCACGACTTTTATTTCAGGGCCCCGGAGGACCGGCTGAACGCCCAGCCGGTCTACCGGTTCACGGTCCCCATCTTCGGACGCGGCGTGGCCTACGACGCCTCGCCCGAGATCATGGCGGAACAGCTCGGCTTCCTGTTTCCCGCGCTTCGCGAAGCCGCCATGCGCAAATTCGCCCTGATCATGTTCGACGAGACGAAGCGGTTTGCCGACGCCCTCGGCGCGGACGGGGAAATCGATCTGTCGCACGCGATGAACGAGCTCACCGTCAAGATCGCCAGCCGCTGCCTGATCGGACAGGAAGTCCGGGACCGGGTGGATACCGGTTTCGCCGAGGCTTACCACGAGCTGCAGAACGGCATTAACACGCTGGGTTTTTTCCTCCCCAGGCTCCCGACGGCGGCCCATCGAAGGCGCGACAGGGCGCGGCGGAGGGTGGCCGAGCTCTTCGGCGGGATCATGGCGGAGCGCCGGCGTTGCGGAGCCGAGCCCGACGATTTCATGCAGACGCTCATGCGAGCCCGTTACAAGGACGGCCGCGCGCTCGGCGACGACGAGATCGCCGGGATCCTGCTGACGGTGCTGTTCGCCGGCCAGCACACCAGCGCGGTGCTCGCGACCTGGACCGGCCTGGAGCTCCTCAGGGCGCCCTCCTATCTGGCGCGCGTAAGGGACGAGGCGGAGGACGTCTATCCCGAGGCGGGCGCCATGAGCCTCGAGAGCCTCCAGCAACAGGCGGTGCTGGACCGCGCGGTCCGCGAGTGCGAGCGGCTGCATCCGCCGCTGATACTGCTGATCCGCAAGGTGCTCGAGCCCCTGAGTTACGGCGGCCGTGTCGTGCCTGCCGGGACCATGGCCATGGTGTCGCCGGCGGTCTCTCATCGCTTGCCCCACCTGTTCGCCGACCCGGACCGGTTCTTTCCGGATCGCTTCGCCCCGCCGGCGTGCGAGGACAAGCAACACCATTACGCCCTGATCGGCTTCGGCGGCGGCAAGCATGCGTGCATGGGCAAACATTTTGCCTACCAGCAGCTCAAGGCGATCTGGACCGTGTTGCTGGATCGGTTCGACTTCTTTCTCGATGCGGAGTTCCCGCGTCCGAATTACGGCAGCTGGGTGACCGGTCCCGAAACGCCGTGCCGGGTCCGCTATTGCCGCCGATCCCGGCCGAGCGTCTTCCGATGAGCGGCGGCGCTTCGAATCGCTACGACGTGGCGGTCGTGGGCGCGGGCCCGGTAGGCAGCCTGTGCGCGCTCGCCCATGCACGGAAAGGCGCCCGGGTGGCCCTGCTGGAAGCGAATCCGAAGGCTTCCGGACGGCTGGCGGGCGAATGGCTGCATCCGCCCGCCGTACGGATATTGCGCGATGTCGGGATCTCGGTCGACAGCTTGCCCCGCAGCAGCGAAGGCAAGGGATTCGTCGTGTTCCCGGAAGACGGTACGGAGCCGATCGTTCTTCCCTATCGGGACGGTTCCCGGGGTCTGGCGTGCGATCACGCCGTGCTCGTCTCCACTCTGCGCGACGCGATCGAGAACGAGACGGATGTCGACTTTTTCCCCCACGCGCGGGTCATCGGGGTCGAAGACGAACGGCTCACATATGCCCTGAACGGCACCGATCTATCCCTGGACGCGGCGCGGATCGTTGGCGCCGACGGCCGGGCTTCCGTCGTGCGCCAATCGCTCGGCCTGTCCACCGACCCCATGCTCTGCTCGCGCATGCTGGGGATCACGCTGCACGATGCCGGCCTGCCGTTCGAGGGTTTCGGTCACGTGCTGCTCGGCGGGCCGGGTCCGATCCTCGTATACGGTCTGGGGAACGGTTGCGTCCGGATCGTCGTCGACGTTCCGCTGGATCGCTGGTCGCCCCGCGATCGGGTGGGCTTCTTGTCGGAAGCCTATGCCGGCCTGTTGCCGGAGCCTCTCGGGCCCGGGTTCGTGGCGGCGTTGCGGACGGGGAATTTCGACGCCGCGACCAATCGGCTGAGGCCGCGCGTCTCGTACGGGAACTCGCGCCGGGTGCTGATCGGCGACGCGGCCGGGCACTACCACCCCATGACCGCGGTGGGAATGACGCTCGGTTTCGGCGACGCGCTGGCGCTGGCCGAGGGCGGAAAATTTCGCGAATTCGTCGCCGGGCGTTTCCGGGCCACCAGCAGCCCGGAGTTTCTCGCGATGGGGCTCTACGAGGTCTTTGCCGATCACCGGGCGGAGGCGGTGGCGCTGCGACGGGCGATCTACCGGGGCTGGCGGGCGAATGCCTGGTACCGCGACCGGACCACGCGCATCCTCGCCTGCGAAGACCGGTCCGCGGTTCAGCTGGGTTTCGCGTTTTGCTCGACGGTGTCCAGGGCGCTTGCCGAGGGGATTCCGGGAATCCACCGCCAATTCGCTTCGCGCCGGGCCCGCGGCATCTTTCACGCGCTTGCCGTCCGTCTCTGGTGGCTCCTGCGCGGGGTTATCCAGCTGCACAACGAGAAGAGCGCGGGCCGGGGGCGGGACGAGCGGGCCCATGACGCGCTGTCGCGTGCGTTTCTGACCTCCATGCCGTCGGGGGCCGGCGATCCACGGCCCGTCCGCCCGAGCGAGGCGGAAGCGCCCGACGCCGGTCCCGCGTTGAGGAGCGCGGCCGACCGCTTGCTGGGTCTCCAGAGAGAGGACGGCGCCTGGGAAGGCGAGATGGTCTGGTGCCCCATGCTCACCGCGCAATACGTGCTGCTGCACCACCTCATCGGGCGGCCGCTCGACCCGGGCCGGCGCCGGCGCGTGCTGCGGTCCTTCGAACGGACCCGCCTCGAAGGGGGGACGTGGGGATTGCACGCGCACTCCCCGCCCCACCTGTTCGTCACCGCCCTGGTTTACGCCGCGGCGAGGCTGCTCGGCGTCGAACGGGACGATCCCCTGGTGGAGCCGGCCCGGCGCTTCATACAGGCGGAGGGAATTCTCGGCATCCCGAGCTGGGGAAAGTTCTGGCTGGCGCTTCTCAACCTCTACGACTGGCGCGGGGTGAACGCCATCCTGCCGGAGCTGTGGAGCCTGCCGCGCCGGTTTCCGCTCCATCCCTCGAACTGGTACTGCCACACCCGGCTGATCTACATGGCGATGGCTGCGATTTACCCGCACTGGTTCCAGGCGCCGGTCACGTCCCAGATCGCCGCGCTGCGGGAGGAGCTGTTCCCGGACGGCTTTGCCGACGCCGACTTCTCCGCGGCCCGAAACCGCCCGCGGGACGCCGATCTCTACGCGCGGCCGAGCGTCTGGCTCAGGGCCGGATTCGGGCTGGCGCGGCTGTTCGAGCGGTTCCACGGCAAGCGCCTGCGGGCGCGTTCCACGGAAGCGATCGTGCGCGGCATCCGGTGGGAGCTGCGGACCACCAGCCATACCAGCATCTCTCCGGTGAGCGGCCTCCTCAACATCCTTGCGTTGTGGCTGCACGATCCGAACGACGCGGACATGCTCCGGGCGCTGGAGAAGCTGGACGGCTGGATCTGGGAAGACGAGGAGCAGGGGGCGCGCGTCGCCGGGGCGAGAAGCGCCTCCTGGGATACCGGGTTCGCGCTGCAGGCACTCGCTGCCGCACCCGGGCTGGACGGGGTCGAAGAGGCCCTCCGACGCGGCGCCGACTTTCTGCTTGCGAACCGGATCGCCGTCAGCTTCGAAGGGTTTCGTGAGGCCTACCGGTCCGACCCGAAGGGCGGCTGGTGCTTCGCCGGGGAGTGGCACGGCTGGCCGGTGAGCGACTGCACCGCCGAAGCGGTGCTGGGAATCCTCGCCGCCCGGGGCGAGACCGCGGACACCGCGGTGCTGGCCGATGCCGTCGGTTTCATGCTGCGTGGCCAGAACCGCGACGGGGGCTTCGGCAGCTACGAGGCGCGACGCTCGGCGTTCGGTCTGGAATGGCTGAATCCGGCCGAGATGTTCGGGGATTCGATGACCGAGCATTCCTTCGTCGAGTGCACCGCGTCCTGTCTCGCGGCACTCGCCGCCTGCGGGGAGACCTTTCCCGAAATCGCGGACAAGGCGGTGACGGACGCCGTCTCCCGGGCCGACGGCTGGCTGCGCCGGACCCAGGCGAGCGACGGGTCGTGGCGCGGCGCATGGGGCGTTCAGTTCATCTACGGCACCCTGTTCGGGATCAGGGGGCTTCTCGCCGCCGGCGCCCGTCCCGGGGATCCGGCGCTGCGTTCGGCCTGCCGCTGGCTGCTCGACCGCCAGCGCGACGACGGGGGATGGGGCGAGCATCGCAGCGGCTGCCTCACCGGCCGCTACGTTCCCCACCGGGACAGCCAGGTCATCCAGACCGCGTGGGCGCTGATCGCGCTGCTCGAAGCGGGCGATCGGGACTGGACCGCGATTTCTCGCGGCGCGCAATTCCTGCTGGATACGCAGGACCCCGACGGGGGCTGGCCCAGGCAGGACATGGCCGGCGTGTTCTTCCGGACCGCGCTGCTCGACTACGTGCTCTACCGCCAGTATTTCCCGCTGCACGCGCTCGGCCTCTACGAGCGTCGCCGCCGGGACCGGCTGGGTCTCGCCGCTCCCGCCCCCTGTAGCGCCGAAACGGTGGCGGTCAGCCCCCCGAACGCGGAGGCTTGCGGGCGAGGAAGAAAAACATCGGCGTGAATATGCCGGACTTGCCGCCTTCGACCAGCGCGTCGGCCGCCGCATTCAACAGCGTGCTCACCGCTCGGGAGCCCTCGGGGAACAGCCGCAACCGCTCCCCGGCCCGCAACGTCAGATTGGTCAGAGCCCGGCCGAAAGGCGTGCGCGGAATACTCGAAAGAGTGAGATCGCGGCCCTGCAAGGCGCGGTACCAGGGCGTTTGCGGATCCGACTCGTGAGCGCGGTCCCGGGAGTCCAAAAGCTCGAACCCGGCCGTGCGCAACGCGGCGCAAATCTCGGACATCGAGGCGATTTCGGGTAGCGCATCCCCGACCATGATGTCGTTCTTGATCCGCAGGTGCTCCGCGTTCCCGGGATCGAACCCGTCCGTGAGACACCACTCGTAGCCCGCGAAGCAGGTCCCCGGACGCAGTACGCGCAAGATCTCCCGGAACGCCGCCGCCTTGTCGGGCGCGTGGGGCATGGACTCGATGGCAAAAGCCGCGTCGTAGCGCTCGTCGCCCTCGGGAATCCGCATGTAGTCGCCGTGGATGAAGCGGCACAGGGACCGCACGTCCCGGGTATGCAGTTTCGCCCGCTCGACCTGGTAGGCGTTGTTGTTGATACCGACGAAGCTCGCCCCGGAATGGCGCGCCAGATTGCCCATCGGTCCGCCCACCCCGCACCCCACGTCGAGCACCTGCATGCCCGGCTTCAGGGACAGTCGTTCGGCGAGGTAATGCTGGTGCCTGAGCAGCGACGCCTTGAAGCTCTCGCCCTTGCGCCGGGGAGCGAAGTGAAAGGACTGGCCCCAGCCGAACTCATAAAAGTCGGTCGCCAGGTCATAGTAGCGATTCACGAACGACCGATAATGGTCTTTCCTCTCCTCCAGGCCCGCGTCGTAGATCGCGGTATAACCGTCGACCGTGGATTTCACCTCGTCCGGGGCGAGATCGGCGAGGGAACGGGAACTCGATCGTCTGGCGGCGGTTCGGGTCATCGGCATATTCTGCCAGAGTCGCGAGGGTTGCCCTAGGCTGGAAACTCCAGAATAAGAAACCGCGCTTCGTTCCACTGCTTCCATAAGGATTGCCCGTCGGGCGCCGCGCCGGCCCGTTCGAACTAATATGCCTTGCGGTGCACCGATTCACTGTCCAAGAGGATGAGGACACATGCCCGAACCCGACGCACACCGCACCGGGCCGGCAATTCCGGCCGGGCTGTTCGCGGTCCTGGTCATCGCGGTCCTGGCATCGGCGGGCGTCTTTGCGCGCTACTGGACCCGCGGGGACTTCGACGTCGTTCACGCCCTCCTGATCCTGTTCTTTTCGATCAATCTGGCGATCTGCTATTGGGAAATGTGCCTGTTTCTCAGGCGGGATTATGTCGAGTTGCGCGCCGATTACTGGCACGCCCGGCAGCTCGAGACGGGCCGGCCGGCGGCGGTCGAATTCCTCACCGCGAGGGTTCCGCTGCGACGGCTATTGTCGTCGACGGTATGGGCCGAGGTTTGGGCGACATATTCCCAGATCGACGGGTCCTACGCGGACCGCCGCACCTACGGTTTCAACGTGGACATCGCCAACGGCTTCGTGACGCCGATCCCGACCCTGATCCTGTACGCCGCCTTCACGTTCGATCTGCTGCCCGCCGTCGTCGCCGGCATTATCGGCGCGACGATGTTCTGGCAATTGACGTACGCGACGTCGGTTTACTGGGTCAGCTTCTTCGTGGCGAACCGGCAGGCCCGGATCGGCCCGCGCGATACGCTGGTCTATATCTGGGCGCTTAATTCCCCATGGGTGCTGTTCGCGCTGCTGGGGCTCTGGGCCTCCATTCGCCTGATCGTCGACGGGGATTACGGCGTCCTGGGCTATTGACCGCGGCTGGCCGGTTACGCGGCCGCGGGGCGGGCGCTCCGGGGGCCGAGCCTGAAGATCGTGACGGCGAGGACCGCGAGGTTGGCGACGT
>JAPPHW010000148.1 GCA_028820945.1 Defluviicoccus sp. | reverse complement strand
ATTAATCCGAGCGGATCAGCCCAAAATCGCCGCTGAAAGCCTGCGCCCGCTCAGAAATAGACCGCGCTGGATGGCACCCAGACGCGTCCGCCCGTTTCCAGATTTGTGCCGTGGGTCCATTCGCCGATGAAATCCGGGGCGAAGTGATGACCAAGGTCGCCGGGCAGATCTGCCGGCACGACGATCTCTGCGTCGGGCTCGACCTTCGCAAGACGCGCCATGCTGCCCTGCCAAAGCCGCGACGGGCGGGGATTCTCGGCCAGGTGAAGCTCGCAAGCTTCCATCAATGCCGACACCCGCGCCGCCGCATCCGTGACCCCCTTGCCGTTGCCGACCTGCAATACCTGGCCGCCCGGCCGCACCGACACCCAGACCGGGACACCGAGATTGTCGAGATGCGTTACGGAAGCCGCCCGCGTGATTCCGCATGCCGGCAGAGCCGGTTCGATGGCGGTCAGCGTTTCCTCCGGGGTGCATGCCCGCAGCAGCGGCATATGGGCCGCTTCGCGTGCGAGCGCATCGGCGAAGGCGAGACCGCTCATGGCGCGCCTTCCGGTACGAGCGGAGCCGGCATCGTACGCCCCCATCGCGCCAGATCGCCGTTCGCCGCCAGGGTTCGGACCAGCGCGACATCGGGATGAAAATCCGCGGCGCCGAAGAACCCGGGTCCCATCCGCACCAGCCACGAAGCCGTGCAGCCCGTGCTGGCGCGGTACTCAGGCGGCACCTCGACCCCGTGGTAGCGCATCCAGTCCACCAGAACCCAGGGTATCGGCGACGTTTCGCCAGCCTGCGAGGGACGGTCGATCCCGAGCTCGGCCGGAGTTCGCCCGGTCGACCAGGTTTCGACGGCGAGACCCGTCATCAAGTCTGGCAACTCGTCTTCGCGCACGGCCGATGCGGCGCACCATCGAGCCAAGGAGACGCCCAGCGCCCGGGCGAGTTCCGAGGCGCGCCGCACGGCAAAAGCGCGCCGTTCGTCGGCGCTTGGCCCCTTGCCGGTGCGCAGAACCCAATCTCCAAGGAACCAGCGGCGGCGGCTCTCGCGTTCGGGCTGGCGCAAGATGTCGGGTCGCCGCGCCATCGCGAGCAATGCGTCGCCTACCGGGATCGGGGGGCCGGCGAGCGGGCAGATCCTGCGATGCAAGACGGCTTCCGGCACCACTGGAGGCGGGGTGGGGTCCGGCCAGCGCTTCCTGGCGGCGGGCAATGGACGCCGCCCGCCGAGAACCTGTAACGCGAGCCGCGCATCCCGCGCCTTGAGGCTCGTCCTCGGGTCGGCCAGCCGGCGGCGGACCGCCTCGACGCACCCGCCCTTCGAGCGCACCAGCGCCAGGAGCGCACGGCGCGTGCGCATCTCGTGTCCCATACACTTGAACGACGAGAGAACGTTCGACACTTGAACGGGAGTCAGAAGCCCCTCCGCCTTGAGTCCGTCCAGGACATGACGCACGTCGACCAACGGCAAGGTCAGAGGCCGATAGTCCATTTCGGCGTTTCCATGCATCAGGGCAACCTCGTCGTCGCCCTCGATCCGGCCGGTTCGATACCAATCGAAAATCGTCCCCAGCCCGATCATGCCGTAGGGCTCCAGCTCCAACGCCCTCAACGCGCCCATCGAGGACGCGCCCAGCACCCGCCAGCCCGTCTGGAGCAAGTCCAATATCTCGCGTTGCCACACCGGCGTGGCGTCGTGAAACACGCCGTCGACGATCAGCACCTGTCCAGGCGGGCCGCAGCTCAGACCGTAGAGATCGCCGAAACCGATCGGCGGGTGGAACTCAGCATCCGGACAGATCGTCCGAGCCTCCGCCAGGCCCAGCGACGGACCCAGAAACACCACCTTGCGGCCAGCTTGCCGATCCATGTTTACGCGGCGCAGAGCTTCAGCGCACGGGCATAGGTGGCACCGCAGATTTCGGTCGCCGCGCGCGCCAACCAATCTTGCGGAATTCCGTCCGGCGAGCGCGGACCCGCGAAGCCGGTGTCGATGCGATCGGCGGCGATGAGGGAATTTCCCGGCTGATCGACAAACGCGGCAAGACGATAACGCTTTGCGTCGATATCCTGCGCGCGCAGAACGAGTGTCCGTTCGGGCGGAAGGGTATCGAGCATCCTTCCGGTGGCCCGCGCCCAATAGGTCAAGAATCGGCGCGCCGGGTCGCGCAGGTTCGTCCGTCCCGTGTCCGGCGTCGCGAAGTCTTGCCAGTCGAATCGGCCAAAGAGCGTCTCACCGTAATCGCGCTGCCAAACAGGCGGGCGTCTGCCGCGCGATCGGTGGCGATGGTAGACGCGTTGCAACTCCATCGCGCAGCTCTCGAACCAGGCGCCGGGCTCGCAAAACGGCAAGACGAACCGGGTTTCGTCGCTCAACCCGACAAGAACGTCGACGACCGGGTGGAGAAAGCTCGCCGCGTCCATTTCCAGCGCGCCCTCCCGGTCTCGCCGAGCCATGTAGGCTCGCAGGGCATCGTGGCTCAGACGGCCTTTGTGGCGGTCGACCAGCGCCCGAACCGTCTCTGCCTGGGCGTACTCGCTGGCGACGCGGAAATTGCGGAACAGGGCGAACAGGGAGCACGCGCCCGATCGCGGAAGACCGACACAGACCAGATGGAACCGCCGCGTCGGTATCGTCGGCATCCAGGAAATCGCGGGAGGCTCGTCGATCGAATTCTCCATTTCCCGACGAAGCGGTCGCGGAATCGAACGGTCTCTTCCGGCGCGCCCGGCCACCTCCTCGCAGAAAAAACGCGCCGCCGTCGGGCGAAGCGGTCGCGCCGCTCGGCACAGATCGAGAAGCACCGCGTACCACAGACACGTCTGGCGACGACCCAGGGCGAGATAGGAGATCGCGCGGGCAAGGAAGTCGTCTGTCCGGCCTTCGCTCCAGGCGCGCTTGATCGCAACCCAATCCGCGACCTCGCCGTGAACGCCGGTCGTCAAACGATCCAGCGCGGGCAGTCGATCGAGTGCACCGGCGCTCCGCTCCCGATCCAGACCGCATAGAAGGCATCCCACATCGCTTGCGACGCGATGGGTCATGGCGGCGGCAAGCTCTCCCGGTATTTTCGACGCCGCTTCGCTGGACCAGCCGGTGCCCAGGGGCAGGTCGTCGCCGAACCCGTTTACGTACGCCAGAATGGCCTCGGCGCCGTCGAGCGCGGCCGCCTCGATGCCTTGGGCCGCCTGCACCTGCACCCAGAGATGCACCTTGTGAATCCGCCGGACATGAATCAAATCGTAACCGTGATCCCGCTCCAGCCGGATATCGCTTTCGATCGCGGAGCGAAGATGCGCCTCGGCCGCGGAATAATCTCCCTGTCGCAGGCAAAAGAGGGCCCGAGCCTGATCCAGCCAGGATCGCGCCAGGCCGTCCAGCTCGGGGTCGTTCGCGAATTGCGGCAGGCGCGCGGCGCAAGCCTCGAACGCCCTTCCGGACGCCGTTCGATCGCCCGTCCTCAGCAGGCGCACGGCTCTTTGCACGGCGTCGCGCATCGCAACGTAGCGAGCGAGCCGCTCCGGATCGAGCTTCCCGGCAATCTGAGCCTGCATGAGTCGCATGAAGAGCGCGCCGGTGACGCCCTGCCCCTTGCGAATGGGCAGAGCCCAGCCGGTCCGGGCAGCGGCTATCGCGGTCGCCAACTGCCTTGTAACCGACCGTTTCATCGGCAATCCCTTCGCGCCAGGGTCGACCGGCCCGTCAAACAACGGCGCTCTGAAATCGATGGCAAGTCCGGGCCGGCTCGGCGCTAACATTCGAATTGGATCAGTCGTCGGGGGTTGATCGCTCGAAGGACCGCGGCCGCCCGTTCGAGGTGGTTAAGCTGCAACTCCCCATCGTCGCTGATATTCATGGCCAACACGATCAAGCGAATCATCGTGCGCAGGCTGCCGGTTCCGACACACTGTTGCTTGAGCCAACCTAGCGTCTCCGCGTCTCCGATGCCGTAATGCGCCGCCAGCGCGTCCACGTCCTCCGCGGTGGTCGCCTTTATCGCCAGCTTCGTTTCGACCCGCGAGGCGAGCTTCGGGAATTCGGCCGCCCGCGATGTGTTGAAGGTTATTTTATGACGTTCGACCCCGGCGAACACCAGGGGAACGCGCGTTCGTTTATGAATGCCGCGCAGGATTTCGAGGCAACGCCTGTCAAGGTATTGAGCTTCGTCGATCAGGAGAACGATGGCTCGACAGTCCATGAGCGCATCGCAAATTTTCCCCCGCATGCGGTCTAACTCGTCCTTGGGCGCGGCATTCACGGCGTCGCAGACTTGCGTCAACATTCCCCGTGTCGTGCGGGAAAGCGTGGGTTTTATTTCGCAGTAGCGGGCGCCGTCGTTATTTGCCGCAAAGGCCTTCAGCGCCGCTGTCTTGCCGATGCCCTGCGCGCCTACGACGGTGGCGATTTCCCGGTTCTCGATCGCTATGGCGATGACCCGAAGGATATCCTTGGCCGCCGGAGTCGCACAAAACGTCAGGCGGGACACCGGCATACGCGGTCGCTGTTCGGCTCGCATAGGCGTCTATTCCATGTCTCCTCCACCGTCCCGGTCTCGAGCATCGAGAAACGGCCGAGCCGGAGGCGCGGATTCGCCGCCGCCGGGTAGCCGCCACCGGCGCCCACTCGGCGAGACGGCGAGGGTATTCCGGATCGCGGGCAACTCTGCCACGGAGACCATGCACGGTGCGCCATCGTAGAGGAGTTGCCGCCGGTTGAAGGCTCGCATCGTCTGCCGGTTGCCCTTGGCTCGGGACACGGGATCGCACGGCATCGTCGCGACACCATCGACGTTCAGTCCGCCCGGTACGTCGTCACGCATGCTCCGCTCCATCGTTACGCCGTTGCTGTTGCGCAGAATATTGCGCAACGGTTCGATATAATGCTCGCGCGGACGGGTCATGTCGTAGAGCCCGGAGAGCCCGGCATAGAAGATGGCGAATTCCTGCCTGACGCGGCTCTCGTACTCGTTCATCGCCAGCGACTCGGGAAGGCGGCCGCGCAGTACCGCCTCGATCGAGCGAGCGGCCAACAGCGCGCCATAGGTTGCCAGATGCACTCCCGACGAAAGCAGCACATCGATGAAGCAGGCCGCATCCCCCACCTGCACCAGCCCGGGCGCCCAGAACGCGTCGCTGGCATAGGAATAGTCCGCGCACAGGCGCACCTCGTGATATGGCGGCCTGGAAGACGGTCGCGCGTCGGTAAGCAGCGAGGCGGTGCGTGGGCATCGCGCGAGCCACGCGGTCAGCTTGGCGCGCCGGTTCTTGCCCAGCGAAGCCGCGCAGCTTCTCGGAGCGACCAGGCCCACGCTGGTCAGGGAATCGGAAAGCGGTATGAACCACGCCCAGGCAGGCCCAAACCCGGTCTCGAACGCCTCGAAGAGCACGTTGCCATCCAGCGGGCGCTCAAGCCGTCCGGCACCGTCCCAGTAGCCCCAAACGGCCACCTTGCGGAAAAAGACCGAATGGGTCCGTGCGCGAAGTTCGGGTAGCCCGAGGCGCATTTGCCCGCTGGCGTTGGCGACGTACCGCGCCCTCACGCGATGGCGAACGCCGCTGTCGAGCACGCCGATTTCGACCGCTCGCCCGTGAACCGAATCTCCCTTTCCCACCGAAACGACCGCTTGCCCCTTGTGAATCGAAGCGCCCTGGGCCGCGGCATTGTCCAGGAGAATCGTGTCGAACCGCCGCCGGTCCACATTCAGCGCGGCGGGAGCGTTCAAGCCGGCGTCCGGGCCGCCGAAAAACAGGGTCCAGGGCGTGTCGGGCCTGTCGCCCCAGCAGAAGGTGGCGCCGGGTTTGACGACAAAATTCGTCCGTTCGATCTTCTCGCCGACGTCGAGCAGGGTCGCGAGCTCACGGGGCGTCGCCGGCAGCAACGATTCGCCGACGCGATAACGCGGCCCGCGTTCGCGTTCGAATAGCGCCACGTCCAGACCGTTCTGGGCGCAGACCGTCGCCAGCGTCGCACCGGCCGGTCCGCCGCCGATCACCGCGACGTCGACGCTCCTCATCCGGTGCCCCCGCGGTTCACGCCCGCAGGTCCGACGACCGCGTTTCGCGAGCGGATCGTTGCGGCGCCAGGACCCGCCGGACAGCGGCGGCGGCTTGCCGCACCCGCCGGGCGTCCAGGGGCGGCGGACCGGAGCCGGGCCGAACCTCGCCTACGTTGATCCTGTCCTCGGGATCGAAACGGGTCTTCAGCTCGCAAAAGCGGGCCCAACGATCGGGGCCCAGATAGCTTCGGAAGTCGAGCGATCGTGTGAGATTCTCGGCCTGGCAGTAGAGCGACCAGCCGCGGTCGACGATTTGCGCGACGAACGCCCTCTCGGCCCGCCTCAGCGCGGCCTCGGCCGGGTCGGTGCCGATGCCGCTGCAAACGGCCATGACCCCCAGCACCAGAAAATCCTCTTCGCGCGGATATAGCATCGGGGGCGGGGGGGCCTTGTGCCGGACAAGGTAGCGAAAGCCGATCGGCACTCCTTCCTGAAGCGGACCGACCCAGCCACCGGTCGGACGGAGCGTGTCACGATGTTCATCGCTCCAGTTTCCGACGATCTTCCAGGCGGCCTCCTCTTCCCCCGGCGGAACCAGAGCGGTGAACCAATACACCCAGTCGATGCCGTCCGCCGGCGGCAGCCGGTCGGTTTCGTTCGGGTTGAGCGGGTTCGACACCGGGATGCGGCCGGAGCGACCGACAGGCAAATCGGCGACCTCTCCGGGCCGCCGGTAGATGCGCAGCGTCACCTCGAGAAGCAGACCGAATTGCCCCATGGACGCGAATATCCAGGGAAAATCCCGATCCCCGGGACGAAAGGAATGCAGTCTGCCCCGCCCGTCGATCATCGTGAGTTCCGCCACCTGCGCCCAGAGCCCGCCATATTTCTCGGAGAGCGAGGCAAGTTCCGACTTGTCCGTCTTGCCGGCGGCGCCCGCCGCGATGAGGCTCTCGCGCTCGCTCGGCGGCACGCGCAACCCCAGCCCGCCGGCACACACGAAGCCCCCCAGGGTGGGACCGGCCCAGCCACCGTTGTAAATGGGCAGCCGCATGCCGCACTGGGCGACGAAGTCGCGGATATCCCAAACGATCGCGCCGCTGCCCACGGCAAGCAAACCGGGCGCCACGACCCGATACCGGTCGAGCCCTCGGGTCAGGAACAGCGTCTCGTCCTGGCGGGGCAGGCTGGCGCCGGACAACCCGTGCCCGCTGCCCCGTACCCGCAGTGCCTCGCCCCGCGCGAGGGCGGCCCGCCATTCCCGCACGGCCGCGTCGAATCCGTCGGGCCGCACCGCGGCGTGCCGGGCGACGGAGACATGGAGCTTGCCATAGTCGGTTAGCATCTCCTTTTGCGACCGGACCTGGATCTGGACATTTGCGATGCGGCTCGCGCACCCTCTTGGCGAAATCGACTGGCTGGACGCGACGCAGACATAACCGACGCATCGGGGACGGCCCGTCGCGAAAACGCCCGAGAGGACACCAACATGACTCATATTTTCTGTCAACATACGATTATTTTATCTGAGAGATAATTCAATTTTGTCCTTTATCCGAGTGCGTTTAGCTTTCGTGACGGGAGGATACAGTTGGGACTTTATACCGCCTGTCCTCCGACTGACGGTCGCCGGCGATCCAACCTGTAGTATCGACAAATATCGAAAACTGCACATCGAACTCGGAGCGAAATCGTTTATTTCCGTTGAGATCGAGGCGCCTGTGAGCCCATGATAAATCGTCGCATGCAAATAGGACCAACGTCGGGTGAAGACATGAGCTTGGAAAACCTGAAAGAATACGCGCGTCTATGCGCCACCGACCCAGGGTACTATGCCAGGTCGAAGGAAATCGGCTTGGCGGACATGGACCAACATATGGAGGAGGCCAGACGCGGCGGGCTGGACTGGACGATGGCGGATCTGGTCGCCTTTCGGAAGGAACTCCTCGATACGGAGGGGGATCTTGAGGATCTTACCGAAGAGGAGCTTGAAATGGTCGCGGCCGGCTTGATTACAAGTACCGGTGTCGCGCTCGGTTTTGCGGGCGTCGTTGGCCTCGCGGTCGGGGGCGTCGCGGGCGCCGGGGTTGGAGGAGCGGTTACTGCGGCGGGCGACAGCGGCACGGATTGGTAATCGACGATGCTCTCCGAGGGAAGAGGGGCCGCCGCATGAGCATGGAAAATCTCAAAGAGTACGTGCGTCTCTGCGCAACCGACCCCGAGCTTTACGCCAAATCGAAGGAAATCGGGTTGAACGACCTGGAAAGCCATATGGCGGAATCCGGAAAACTCGGTTTGGACTGGACAACTGAGGATATGATCGAGTTTCGGAAGGAACTCATCCATGCCGAAGGAGACCTGGAGGACCTGACCGAAGAAGAGCTGGAACAAATGGCGGGCGGTGCCGTTACCGTCGGGTTGGGTGTGGCGGCCGCCGTGGCTATCGGCATCGGTGGTGCCGTCGGCTTGGGCGGCGCCGGTGTCGGTCTCGCCGTTACATCGTCGACCAGCACGAGCGACTGGTAACGCGCCTGTACGCCACAGCGTCTGGCGATGGAAGAGGCGGGTCCGACCGCATGCGGCAAGTACCGCCGGCGGGTTCGGCCTTCGTTGTTGAGACATTACGGAACGCTGGGGATTGCGCTGGGCACGCCGTTGCTATTGGCGGGGTTTGTCGCTATGGACGGGCCGCACAGCGTGCTGGAGTGGTTGTCGTCCGGCTTCCTGTGCGGCGGTATCGCATTCTGCGTGTATCGGGCAAGCCAAATTTGGGTATGTATCGGTTTCCACTGGCGGCCGGTGGTGCTGTTGTCGGCGGTGGTCCCGGTGCTTTTCGCGGCCGCGCGGCTGCCGGAGGTCCCGATACTCCCGTCGGGAGGACCGCTTGTGCAGCTCGATATCGCGTTGCGCTGCTCGATGGCTCTGCTGATCTCAGGAATACTGTTCCATCTCCAGCTCGCCAGCGTTGCCCCGACCGGCGCCATCGATCTGCGTTTCCCGCTCGCCCATGGGCGCTTCGCGATCGTGGAGGGCGGCGGCACCGCGGTGCTGAACAGGCATCGCGCCGCTCCGGCCCAGGCCTTCGCCATCGACATCGTTGCGTTGAACGATCGGGGACGGCGCGCGGAGGGCATTGGCCCGGAGGCGCTTGGCGCCTACGAGATCTTGGATCGACCCGTCGTCGCGCCGTCCGATGGGATCGTGCTCGATATCGCGGACGGGGTACCCGACACACCCATCGGCTCCGATAACGAGGCAAGTCCGACGGGCAACCATGTGGTTCTGTTCTGCCGTGTCGGCGGCGTGGGGACCACCCTGTTGCTGGCCCATCTCCGACCCGGTAGCGTGGCGGTCCGCCGAGGTCAGCGTGTCCGGCGCGGTATGCCGGTGGGTCGGGTCGGCAATTCCGGAAATTCCACCGAGCCTCATCTCCATATTCACGCGGTTCGCGGCCGGGAGACCGACCTGAGAGGCTTGCTTGCATCCGCCGAAGCCGTCCCGATGACGTTCGGCGGGCGGTATCTGACCCGCAACGCAATCGTTCATGTTCCCGAGCCGGGATAGTTCGGTAGCCCAGTTGTCGGACTTCGATCCATTATCCTACCTGCGGCATGAGGGTCCGCTGCCACCCGAACCCCACTGCGACCGCTTGTCGGACGTGCTGAAGCTGGTGGAAGGACGGCTGGACGCGGCACTGCTCGACGCGGCCGGTCGCTCGGCCCTGCATCGTGTCACACACCATATTCCGAGCCGCCTGTCCGGTTTCTGGGGACTTGAGCTGCGGCTCGGCGATCCCGCTCCGAGGGCGGATCTTCTGTGGCAGATAAGACGCAAAGAGGCCGGCATTCTGACTCTAGCGGCGCCGAGCCCCGAGGAGCCTGCCACCGGCGAGATCGCCACCGCTTTGCGTGAGAGATCGCTCTTCTGGCAAGAGTTCGGCCGCTTCGCGAAGCAGTGGCTCGCCAGCGCCGATTGGTCGCAGCGGCTGAGCCACATCTGGATGGAGGTCGACACGGCATCGGTGGACGGCTCGTCGGTTTCGGATCTCGAAACTCTCCTGGATCGGCCGAATTTGTTCTGGGGTCCAACCAAATCGACACCGGGGACCGACCGCGACCTCCTGAGTCATTTGACCGCCCTGGGTCATCGTTTCTACGGGCTCGAGGTCGACGGGACCCGGTTGGCGTCGATCGCCCACGCCTTGCCCGGGAAAGGGTCCATCTTCCAGATGGGCGTGATGGGCGCGCGCGCGACGCCGGTCGCGCGGCTCTGCGTATCCAATCTCGACGAGGAAATGAAGGTGAGCTGGCTTACCGAAATCGGGTGGCCGGGGGATCGGGCGAGCCTGCGCCACACATTCAAGTGGCTCAAAACCCTTGGCGCCAGGATAGAATTGAATGTGGATGTGCTGCCGGACGGGATCGGACCCCGACTGGGGCTTGAGATCTACTGTCTTCCGCGAACGCTATCCATGGAGATTTGGGAGCCCCTGTACGATCGCCTGCGTGCGGGGGGGCTTGCCCGAGTGTCGATGATCATCAAGAAGCGCGGATAGTTGATCATTTTGGCGAGCGAGGGCGGAACGTCGGCGCCACGTGATTGCCGGTTGGAGGTTTTCCTCGGCGGAGCTGTGGTCAAGTAGCCCGCCGCTGCGACCGGCGACGAGTCT